>JBFXEX010000039.1:0-46836 GCA_050179645.1 Xanthobacteraceae bacterium
TTCAGATGGATGTCTGGAACGACAGCGCCGAGCGGATTCTCATCAACCGTGGGATCGAGGCATAAGCCTAGCGATTGGCTCGCGCCCTGGTGCCTGGCTTGGGGGATTTCCCAGCGTCGGCGCCGTAGCGGCCGAGAATATCCTTGAGGTCGCGGTCACGTGCCGGCCGCGGCACGATCAGCGCGCGCCCCGCCACCGCCTCAAGGTGCTCCCGCATGAGCGCGTTTGCTCGCGCGGCATCGCCCTTTGCAAGCGCGGCGACAATCGCACGATGTTCGCTCACGCCGCACTCCGACGAATGCGGCCGGCTGTAGAGGGCCAGCGTCAAGCCGCAGCGGGAGGCATTTTCGCTGACATAGCGCGTGAGCACCGGACTTCCGGTCATTTCGGCGAGCAGGATGTGGAATTCGGTGGCGAGGCGGATCGATCGCGGCTCATCGATGCCTTGCGCCTTTTCTTCGTCGTCGACATGGGCGTTGAGACGCTTGACCTGGGCGGACGTCAGATGGCCCACGAGACGGGACACCACGAGTGCCTCGAGTCCAAGACGGACGTCGAACACGTCGCGCGCCTCGTTCCAGCTCGGCGTCGCGACGGCGGCGCCGCGATTGCGCCGCAGCTCGACCAGCCCTTCGGCGGCGAGTTGGCCCAGCACATGGCGGACAATTGTGCGGCTCGCACCGAAGCGTTCGCCGATCGCATCTTCAGGCAGCTTGGCGCCAGGCGCGATAGCCTGTTCGATGATGGCGTGCCGCAAGGCGCGATAGATCACACTGCTGCGTTCGGCGCCGGTTTCCGAGGTTCGCGTCTTCGGCTTGGTGGACAACGTCGGGCGACCGCGTGAATGCAAAGCCAAGCCAATCTTCTAGCATGACGTGCTTCGCTTAGCCAAAACAGATTCTTGCACGCGACCTGATCCCCAAACAAAATGAATCACGCAATACGGAATCAGGGTAGTCTGAACTGCTGGGCAGATTGTTGAGTTTCGACCCTGGACGGCGGCTCGAAGACGTTCAATGTTGCATACGACACCCGACGGACGTCGCACCCCGCCCCCTGTAGGCGGCGGCGGATATTCGCACAATTCTTGTTTGCGGCCTCAAGCCGTGGAGGCGCGAGCGGCTTGCGATCGCCTGGCGCTGCTGCAAATAACCTGAGGTGCGGTACGATGCCGGAAGACACGTTCAAGGTCGTTGTCGTCGGGGCGGGAATTGCCGGGCTCTTTATTGCGGAAATGCTCAAGAGGGCTCGGATCGATTTCTCCGTCTTCGAGAGTGCTGACGATGTCGGCGGAACTTGGCGAGACAATACCTATCCAGGCCTCTATGTCGACGTCCTGTCGCGGCAATACGAATTTCCATTTCGGCCGAACTACGATTGGTCGCGAAAGTACGCGCCCGGATCGGAGATTCAAGCTTACATCAAGAAAGTCGCGGACGATTTCGGCCTGCGCAAGTTCATTCGATTCAAGGAAAAGGTCGTTGAAGCTCGGTTCGCCGACGACCGCTGGCATTTCACCACAACCGGGAACGAGACGACGTCAGCCAATGTCTTCATCGCGGCGACCGGCTTCCTGCGCGAGCCGCTCTATCCCGACATCACAGGCCGCGACAGCTTCGACGGCCCGTCCTTCCATTCCGCGCACTGGGACCACGGCGCTCAGATCGAGGGCAAGCGTTGGGGCGTCATCGGCAGCGGTGCGAGCGGAATCCAGATCACCGAAGCATTGGCCTGGAAGGGTTGCGATGTCACTCAGTTCATTCGCCGCCCGCAATGGATTCACATCCGGGAGAACCCGCAGTCGACCTGGCTGGAGCGGCTCCTTCTGCGGCTGCCGCTCGCCTATCGGTTGCGCCAGCAGCAGTTGTGGAAGCTCATCAACGAGTCGGACCAGTGGCGCCTGAAGCCCGGGTCTCAGCGCAAGGCCATGGAGCGCGAGTTCAGCGGTTACCTCGATGCTATCAATGATCCGGAACTGCGCCGGAAGCTGACGCCCGACTATCATCTCGGCTGCACCCGTATCCCAAAATCGGACCAGAACTACTATGCGGCTGTTCAGCGGCCGAACGTGCATATCGAGACCGGCCGTATCGCGCGCGTCGTGCCGCGTGGCGTTGAAATGGCGGACGGCACTCTCCGTGAACTCGATGTGCTGGTGTATGCGACGGGATTCGATGCACACGCTTACATGCGCCCGATGCGGGTGGTGGGACGGGATGGCGTGACAATCGACGAGGTGTGGAAGGACAAGGTCTATTCGTACGGCGGCATTGCTCTGCCGAATTTTCCCAACCTGTTCATGTTGTATGGTCCCTTCAGCCCGGTGAACAACGTGCCGGTGCCGATTGGCCTTGGACAAGAAATTGCGTTCATCATGCGTCTGATCGACCTCTCCCGGCGTCGCGGCGTCACCGTCGAGCCGACCGCTGCCGCCACCGAGAAATTTCTGGCGCGCATTCGTGCCGCTCTGCCCGACACCGTTTGGGTCGGTTGCAGCAACTGGTATTCCGACCAGCAAGGCACCCCGATTCTCTGGCCGCTGCCGCAAGATGCGCACAGGGAGTTCTTCGCGCAGATCGACGAGGACGAATTCAATCTTGTCCCGGCGAACTGGAGCGATCGGCGCCACTCCGTCCGGGATCGATCCGCATCGCCGTGAGACAAGGCACCGCTCGTCCGCCAACTCGCCGAACGCGTCCAGTTAGACCGAATGCCCAGTCCCACGACGCGTCCACGCCTCAGTGCAGCGCGCTGCCGCCGTTGCGACTGCGAACCGGCCAATTCGTGCGAAATACGTCAGGCGGCGGCGAGCAGGGCGACGTCGGCGAGGGTGGCTTCGACGGTGCGGCGCTCGTCGCCGGAGAGCGCGGCCTGGGGTGAAATGGGGTCGCCCACAGCGTAGCCCTGCGCCTGCAGTCCGGCCTTGATACAGGCCGCGAGATTGAAACGGGCGAACGCTTCGTTCACCCGCCAAAGCCGCTGCTGCAGTTCCATCGCCTCGCTCCATCGCCCGGCGCGGCAAAGATCGTAAAGCCGCACGCTCTGGCGCGGGATGACGCAGGCGGGGCCGGCCATCCAGCCGACACCGCCGATCAGCATGACGCAGGCTGGAATGTGCGCCGAGGCGGAGAACACCTGGATGCGGTCGCCGCAGCGGTTCATGATCGAGAGGAGCCGGCCGGTGTTGGTCGACGCATCCTTGATGTAGCGGATGCGCGGATGGGCGCTGAGGCTCTCGATCGTATCGAGCGACAGGTCGCTGCGCTGGAACTGCGGGTTGGTGTACAGCACGACCGGGATGTCGACCGCGTCGGCGATGGCGCGAAAATAGGCCTCGACCTGCTTGTCTTTGAGCGGGAAATACGCCTCCAGGATCGCCAGAATGCCATTGGCGCCGAGCCGCTGATAGGTTCGCGCCTGCTCGACGGCGTCTTGAGTGGCCGTCGAGGCGACACCGGCGACCACCGGCACGCGGCCGGCGGTGGCCTCGATGGTGGCGCGGACCACGGCGGTGCGTTGCTCGCGATCAAGATAGGCGAACTCCCCGGTGGAGCCGAGCGGCGTCAGGCCGTGTACGCCGGCCTCAATCAGGTCGCTGGCCAGGCGGCCGAGCACGTCGGTCAGCACACGGCCGGAAGCATCGACCGGAGAGACCAGATAGGGAAATACGCCGCGAAATTCCTGCATGAACGTCTCTTCTGTTGTTGTCCGCCGGTTTGGCAAGCCACCCTAACGTTGCCGCCTATCTGCTTGTTTGCAAGCCGATTTCACGACGGAACGGGTGCGGGTTGCAGCGGTCGATTTGACATTGGTCAAAGCGGCATCGGCGCATTCTCGACTAGCTTCTTCGCACCGCGAGTAATCGTGCCGTTCGATGAACCGTCCAAGAACAAGCCGATGGACACGAAGTTGCTGCAATATCTGCAAAGCCGCGTGCCGCGCTACACCAGCTATCCGACCGCCGTGCAGTTCATCGCCGCAGTGAATGCGACGAGTTACCGGGAATGGCTTGCCGCGCTGTCGCCGGCCGAGCCCCTTTCGGTCTATCTGCACGTCCCGTTTTGCGCCGAGTTGTGCCTCTACTGCGGTTGCCACACCACCGTGGTGCGCCGCTACGACCCGGTCGCCGAATACGTCGATCTGCTGGAGCGGGAAATCGGGCTGGTCGACGAGCAATTGACCGGCCGGCATCGCGTCACCCACGTGCATTGGGGCGGCGGCACCCCCACCATGCTCTCGCCCGCGGACTTCGAGCGGATCATGGCGCGGCTCGACGAGATGGCGCCGCTGCAGGCCGGTTGCGAGGTCGCGATCGAGATCGACCCGCGCACGCTCAAGCGCGAATTCGTGACTGCGATGGCGAATGCCGGGGTGACGCGCGCCAGCCTCGGCGTGCAGGACTTCGAGGAGCGCGTTCAGCGGGCGGTCGGTCGTATCCAGAGTTTCGAGCGGACCGCGCAGGTCGCCGACTGGCTGCGCTCCGTCGGGATCGAGAACATCAACCTCGATCTGATGTACGGCCTGCCGTACCAGACCGCCGAAACGGTCGCCGCCACGGTGCGCCGCGCGCTGGAACTTGAGCCCGATCGCGTCGCGCTGTTCGGTTACGCCCACGTGCCGTGGATGAAGCGCCACCAGAAGCTCTTGCCGCAAGACGCGCTCCCGGGAACGATCGATCGCTTGGCGCAGAGCCGCGCGGCAGCGCAAGTGCTCCTGGAGGCAGGCTACCGGCCGATCGGCCTCGATCATTTCGCCAGGCGAAGCGACCTGATGGTGCGCCGGCAGCGCGAAGGGCGGCTGCACCGCAATTTCCAGGGTTACACCACCGACGAGGCGGCAGCCCTCATCGGCTTCGGCACCTCGGCGATCGGCGCGTTGCCGCAAGGCTACGTCCAGAACGCCGCGAGCACGGTCGACTATCGCGCCGCGATCGGCGCTGGGCGCCTTGCCACCGTTCGCGGATGGGCGCTCACCGACGAGGACCGGCTGCGCCGAGACATCATCGAGCGGCTGATGTGCGACCTGGAGGTCGATCTGGCCGATGTGACTGGCGCGCGCGCCTGCAGCGCCGACGATTTATCGGCCGAACTCGCGAACCTCGAACCGATGATCGCGCACGGCCTGATCCGCCGCTCGGGAACCACGATCGCGGTGCCGGAGCACGCCCGGCCGTTCGTGCGCAATATTTGCATGGCGTTCGACGCCTACAGTGCGTCCGCGCAGAACCGTTATTCGCGCGCGATGTGAAGTTCGCGGCGACGTCAGTTGCCCTGGAACACCGGGCGCTCTTTTTTGACGAAGGCCTCGTAGGCGCGCTCGTAGTCTTTGGTCTGCATGCAGATCGCTTGTGCCTGCGCCTCGGCCTCGATCGCCGAGTCGATGTCCATGCTCCATTCCTGATGGATACAGCGCTTGGTCATGGCGTGCGCGAAAGTCGGACCGTCGGCGATGGTCTTGGCCATCGCCTGCGCATCGGCCAGCACGGCGTCCGGTTCGCACAGCCGGTTGTAGAAGCCCCAGCGCTCGGCCTCGGCGCTATCCATGCTGCGTCCGGTGTAGAGGAGTTCGGCCGCGCGACCGGCGCCGACGATGCGCGGCAGGATGTTGCATGCCCCCATGTCGGCGCCGGCAAGTCCCACCCGTACGAACAGAAACGCGACCTTGCTGCGCGCGGTGCCGTATCGCAGGTCCGATGCCATCGCCAGAATGGCGCCGGCACCGGCGCAGACGCCGTCGACAGCCGCCAAGATGGGCTGCGGGCAGGCACGCATCGCCTTCACCAGGTCGCCGGTCATGCGGGTGAACGCCAGCAGGCCCACCGTGTCGTCCTTGCGCTGCATCTCAACCAGCGGGCCGATAATCTCGTGCACGTCGCCACCCGAGCAGAAATTGCCGCCGGCCCCGGCGATCACCACCGCCTTGACGGCGTCGGCGTAGGTGAGATTGCGGAACGTGTCGCGCAGCTCGGCGTAGGATTCGAGCGTCAGCGGGTTCTTCCGCTCCGGCCGGTTGAGCGTGATGGTCGCGACCTTACCATCGAGCTGCCAGAGAAAATGGCGCGGCTTGAAGCCGGCGAAATCAATTCCATCGGGGCGAAAGCGCTGCGCCGTGTTGGTCGATGAAGACATTGTTGTGACTCCTCAGCCCGCGCAGTTGCTCCGGCGGGAACGCCCGGTGGCCCGGATCAGGCCGCGGACGCACCCGTCATTTCCTGTTCAGCAGCGCGTTGATCTTTTCCAGGAGGCGCTGCAACTCGACCGGCTTGGTGTCGAAATCGTCGCAGCCGGCCGCCAGCGCCTTCTCCTTGTCCTGCGACATTGCGTGAGCCGTCAGAGCGATCACCGGAATCTTGGCGGTCGCCGGATTGCTTTTGACGCGGCGGGTCGCCTCCCAGCCGTCGATCACCGGCAGGCTGAGGTCCATCAGGATCAAGTCCGGCTGCGCCGACGCCGCCAAGTCGACACCCTGCTGGCCATCGACCGCGATGACGATCTCGAAGCCGTTGCGCACCAGACGTCGCGACAGCATGTCGCGGTTCATCTCGTTATCTTCGACCAGCAGAATCTTCATGGCACCATTCAGTGTACGCTGTGCTCAGCTTGGGCGGAGCGGCTACGGCCGGCGATCGCGGACAACGCCTTGCCGAGAGTGTTGATCGGCTGGGCGTTCTTGCTCAGAACCAGGATCGTGCGCTCGGCGAGGAAGTTCCGCTCGCCTTCGGTGAGGTCCTTCGCGGTCAACACCACGACGGGCAGGCTTGCGAGCTGTTCGTCGCTCCGGATGCGCTCGAGGAACTCGAAACCGTCGACTTCGGGCATCATCAGGTCGAGCAGCACCAGCGCCGGCATCGGGTGCTGCTTCAGCCAGTCGAGCGCGATCCGGCCGTTGTTAACTTCCGCGGTCTTGAGGCCGGCGCCTTCGATCGCGCTCCTCACCACGCCGCGCACGTCGGGGTCATCGTCGACGATCAGCACGACGGTGCCTTCGCCGGACGGCGCGAACTTGCGCAAGAGGCCGATCAACTTGTTGCGGTCGATCGGCTTGGTCATGAACTCCGAGGCGCCAAGCGAAAATCCGAGGTTCCGGTCGTCGACGATCGTCAGCATGATGACCGGGATGTGCTCCAGCGCCGGTTCCGACTTCATGATGCCGAGCACCGACCAGCCGTCGACCTTGGGCATCATGACGTCGAGGGTCACGATGTCAGGCGGCGTCTTGCGCATGATCTCGAGGGCCTGATGGCCGTCGCGCGCGTGCATCAGCCGATAGCCTTCCTTGCCGAGCGTGGACGACAGCACGTCGTGGACCACCGGATCGTCGTCGACCACCAGCACGCTGATCCCATGCGTCGGGGATTCCGAGACCGGCCGCGCGATCTCGTCCTCGTCTGGCCCGCCGGCCGCCTGTTTGGACGGCCGGTCGGGCAGGGTGATCGTGAAGGTCGAGCCCTTACCGGGCGTGCTCGCCACGTCGATCGTGCCACCCAGCATGGCGCAGAAATGCTTAGTGATGGTCAGGCCAAGACCGGTACCGCCGAAGTTGCGGGTGGTGGAGGAATCGGCCTGCGTGAACGCCTGGAACAGCCTGCCGACCTGTTCCTCGGTCATGCCGATCCCGCTGTCCGATATGGCGACTTTGACCCAAGGCTGGCCGTCCTCGCTCGGTTCACGCCAGATCTTCAGCGTGACGTCGCCCTGTTTGGTGAACTTGGCGGCGTTGCTCAGGAGGTTGATGACGCTCTGCTTGAGCTTGGTGAGATCGGTGCGCAACGAGCCGATGTCGGCCGGGCAGTCGATCACCAGCCGGTTTTCGTTCTTCTTGATCATCGGCTCGACGATGGTCTTTACTTCGTCGATCAGCCGGTTCAGGAATACCTGTTCCAGGTAGACGTCCATGCGCCCGGCTTCGATCTTCGACAGGTCGAGAATGTCGTTGATCAGTCCCAGCAGGTGCTTCCCCGCCCCTTGAATCTTTTCGAGGTCGGCGATGCTGGTCTTGTCGCCACGATCCTGGGCGTCCTCGACCAGGATTTCGCTGTAGCCGATGATGGCGTTCAGCGGCGTGCGCAGTTCATGACTCATGTTGGCCAGGAACGCCGACTTGGTGCGGGAGGCGGCCTCCGCTTCGGCCCGGCTTTTCTCGGCCTGTTCGCGCGCCGAACGGATCTCGCGGGCGTTCTCCCGGAATACCGCGAGCGAGCGGCTCATGTCGCCGAGTTCGTCGGGACCGGCAGCGGGAATCGGCGCCGCCAGGTCGCCCTGCGCAATGGCCAGCATGCTGCGCGAGAGCTCGGTCAGCCGTCGAACGACGTAGTGCAGCACGAATTGCCAGACCACCAGGATCGCCAGGATCAGGCTGGCGAGCGCAATCAGGATCAGCCACCACTTGCTCTGGGCGATTTCGTGCATCGACCGGGCGGCGGTCTGGCCCGATTCGGTTTCGGCCTGCTGCACCAGGGCCTGGACCTGATCGCGAAGGCCGGCGCCCGATTTCTGCAGCGTGTTCTGGAGCGAGTTGATCTCCTGGACGGTTCGCAACTCCGCTTCCCGGGTGTTGATCAGGCCGCGATCGCCGCCGATCTGCTCGAACGTCGCGTCAACCGACTTCGACAGCGCCGGAAGCCGCGTGTCGTCCGCGGGGAGCAGCCCGGCCAAGGCCGACATTTCGTTGCTCAGTCGTTGCTTGGCCGCCGCGAAGCGCTGGCGCAGGGTGACGAACTGATCAGGCTTGCTGGCATACTCGGCCTGCGTCACCAGCGTCCCGAGCAGAATGATCTCCCGGGAGATTTGCGAGGTGAGTTCGTTGACGGTCGGCGGCGCGGCCGTCGCCTGGCGCAGGTTGTCGACGCTCGCCGAAAGGCCCTCGGCCGTGGTCATCAGCCCGCCGGCGAGTTCCCGGCTGCGATGGGACAGGACGATCTTTTCGGAGGCCGCGCGATTGAGTTCGCCGACCTTCTGATCGATGACGGCAACTTCTTCCTGCAGGCGCATGGTCGGCGCCGCATCGCCGACCACGGACCGCAGCGTGTTGAGCCCTGACCAGAGCTGGCCAATCTGCTCGGTGAGCTTTTCGTTGTGTTCAAATAGCGCGACGCTGTCATCGATCTCGCCCAACTGGCCCGCCGTGATGGCCACCTGCGTGGCATTGGTTTCGATGCCGAGCGAACTCTTCACCGCCGGCAGACTGACGTCGATCAGGCGGTGCAGCACCTCGCCGAGACTGCCAAAGCGAAAGATCGAAATCGCCGTGCCGGCGACGGTCAGCGTGGCGATCAGCATGAAGGCGATCAGCAGCCTGCCGGCCACGCTTTGATACCAGCGTCGACTGGTGCCGGGCTCGCGGCTGCCGGATTTCGGAGGAGACGGCACTGCGATGTCTGTCATGAGCGGGCCGGTCGAATCGGTTGGGCCAAGGGGCAATCCTGGAAAATTGCCGGAAGACGAGCAGGCACCGCAAGAGGTGCCCTCATGTCGTGGGCCCGCTCATCGAGAGCAGGATCGCCGCCATGTCGTCGAACGCCGGGCGCCCGGCCTCGAATTCGCGCACCTGCTCGACCAGGCGGCGCAATGTCGCCGTTTGCTCGCGGCCGGCATGCGCCAGAAACGCCTCGATGCGCGCTTCGCCGAACAGTTCGCCCGACGGGTCGTTCGCCTCGGTGAAGCCGTCGGTGACGACCAGCAGGCGATCGTCCTGCGCCAGTGTAATGGAATCCTGCCGGTAGCCGAAGCCCGGCGCGACGCCAAGCGGAGGTCCGCCCGCGGTCGTCAGCCGAGTCACCGCTTGTTTGCCGTCGCGGCGGAACGGCGGCACATGCCCGGCCCGCACATAGGTTAATTGCCGGGTGCGCACGTTGAGGCTGGCGAGCAGGAACGTCACGAACATGCAGCTCTCGTTGCCGACCGAGAGCGCGTCGTTCACCAGCGAAATCGCCTTGGCGGGCTCGGAGAACAGCTCGACCGCGTCGGGCCGGCTAGCGAGGCTGCGGAACATCGAATGGGTTCGCGCCATCATCAGCGCCGCGCCGGCGCCCTTGTCGGACACGTCGCCGAGCAGCAGCACCAGAAGGTCCTCGCCGACCGTGAAGTGGTCGACCAGGTCGCCGCCGACCTCCTTCGCGGGTTCGAGCACCACTTCGATCGACAGCCTCTGGCCGGCGAGCGTGCCGTCGAATGCGGGCGGCGCGAGCGCGAGCTGGAGTGTGCGGGCCTCGTTCAGTTCCGCCTGCTTGCGTCTGAGTTCCTCGCGGGTGGTGTCACGCAGTCCCTTCTTTTCGAGCGTCGCCAGCACGCGGGCCCGCAGCAGCGTCGGATTGAACGGTTTGAACAGGAAGTCCTCGGCACCGAGTTCGACGCACCGCACCACGGCCTCGATCTCGCTCATCGCCGAGATCACGATGATCGGCAGGTCGTTGCTGCGGCCGCTCTCGCGCAGCGCCGCCAGCACGCCGAACCCGTCCATCTCGGGCATCATGATGTCGAGCAGCACGAGATCGTAATTGTTGGCTGCGATCGCCTTGAGCGCCTCGACGCCGTTCTCGGCCTGGTCGATCTGCTTGATGTCCAGCCGGTTGAGGCGCCGGATCAGCAGGTCGCGATTGTCCGCGACATCGTCGACCACGAGGATTTTCGCGCTCGACGGAGTCATGCGGCACCCGCGCTCCCGGGCGCCGTGCCCGCGACGGCGGGCGAGCGTGGCGGCGGGGCTGGGACGAGCGCATCGAATCGAGACGGAAATGCCATCGGCAACAACATCCTGGGACGATTGTAAAATGCGGGGAGTCGCACGCGCGCCGACTCCGGCATTTCATCATTGTCGGCTGCCAAATGCCAACGAATTCTCGGTTCGATGGCCGGTCATTCGTCGGGTGGCCCGTGACGGCGCAAGCCCTCAGCGCTCGGTCCGGCGCGCGCGATCACGGCGCGGATTTGGCAAGCCGGGGCATCGCCCGTATGATGCAGGGCGAATCTGCAGCAGCATCGCTGGATCGGATGAATTCGCCGGACACCGTTAAGAAAGCGCAAATCGTCATCGCCAATTCAATTGCGGAGATGGCGAGGGTCGCCGATCTGGTCGACCGGTTCGGCGCCGAGCATGCGATCCCGCAGCGCGCCGTCGACAATATGAATGTGTGTCTCGACGAACTTCTCAACAACACGATCTCCTACGGCTACAGCGACGACAAGGCGCACGAAATCGCCGTCGAGCTGTCGCTGGTCGACCGTGCCCTGCTGATCGCCGAAGTGCGCGACGACGGCGTGGCGTTCGACCCGCGGCAGGCGGCTGCGCCGGCCTTCGACGGCAGCGTCGGCGGGCTCGGCATTCATTTCGTGCGCAAGCTGATGGACGCGATCGACTACCTGCGGGTCGGCAACTACAACGTCGTCCGCATCACCAAGAAGCTGCAGCCGGAAACGTGACGCGGCTGCTCTTTACCCTCCCCCTTGTGGGGAGGGTCGCCAGTCGCGCGAAGCGCGGCAGGCGGCGTGGGGTCTTTGCGCGTGCATTGACGAGAGAAAAGGCCCCACCCCCATCCCCTCCCCACAAGGGGGAGTGGAGCGCACCGCCTTGGTGTTCGACATTTCATGCGTCGCGCGATCGGGCAGGGCCAGCTGCTTCAAGTTGACCCGCTAAACTAGCTGGGCCGCCAGCTCATCTTGTGGACCGGCGCTCCGGAGCGCCAGTTCAGCGCCTCGCCGGAAATCGTAAAGCCGTGCTTCTCGTAGAAGCGGATGGCGCGGACATTGTCGGTGTTGACATGGAGATCGAGGCCGTCGGGCGAGATGCGCTTGGCCTCGTCGATGAGCGCGGCGGCGACGCCGCCGCCCCAGGCCTCCGGCGCCACCACGATCTGATCGAGTTCGAAGGTACGCGGATCGACGGTGACAAAACCGACGAGTTTCCCCGCGCTCTCGGCCACCGTGATCGTTGCCGTCATCGCCAGCTCGCCGTGCCAGCGCGCGCGCCACCAGTCGACGCGATCGCCGAAATTGATCTGCGGATAATGCTGCTGCCAGGTGCGGCGCCACAACTCGATGGCCGCGTCCTCGTCCGTCTCCGCGTAGGGACGGAGCGTAATGGACTCCGTTTTCACCGCTCCGTCAGCTTCAGCTCGATGCGGCGGTTGCGGGCGAACGCTTCCTCGGTCTTCTCGACGTCGATCGGCTGGAATTCGCCGAAGCCGGCGGCGACCAGGCGTTGCGGCGGCACACCCCGGCTGATGAGATATTGCACGACCGAGATGGCGCGAGCGGCGGACAGCTCCCAGTTGTTCTTGAACTGCGGGCTGTTGATCGCGCGCAAGTCGGTATGACCGTCGACCCGCAGCACCCAGGCGATCTCTGGCGGGATCTTGTTGATCAGTTCGAGCAGCGCGGTCGCCAGCCCGTCGAGCTCGGTGCGGCCTTCCGGCTTCAGCACGGCCTGTCCGGTATCGAAAAACAGCTCCGACTGGAATACGAAACGATCGCCCACGATGCGCACATCGGGGCGGTTGCCGAGGATGGCCCGCAGCCGGCCGAAGAAGTCGGAGCGGTAGCCCTTCAATTCCTCCACCCGTTGCGCCAGCGCGAGATTCAGGCGCTCGCCGAGCCGCTGGATTTGTCCCTGTGCGTCCTTCTCTTTCCTTTCGGCGATATCGAGTGCTGTTTCGATCGCGGCCAGCTGCCGGCGCAGCGCAGCGATCTGCTGGTTGAGCACCTCGACTTGCGCCAGCGCGCGCATGGTCAGCTTCTTCTCGGCGTCGAGGGCGCCGGTCAGTTCGTTGACCTTGCCCTGGGCCTGTGAGGCACCGAGACCGACGCCGTCATAGAGACCCTTTAAGCGGTCGCGCTCCGCTTCGACGCCGGAGAGGCTCGATCGCAATTGCGCCAGCTGCTCTTCGAGACTGAGCTTGCCGGATTTCTCCATCGACAGCAGTTCGGTCAACTGCGCGATCTGAGCGGTGAGGCGGCTGAGCGCGGTGTCTTTGCCGGTCACTTCCTGCGTCAGATAGAACTGCACCACCACGAATACGGTGAGCAGGAAGATGATGCCGAGGACCAGCGTCGACAAAGCGTCGACGAACCCCGGCCAGTAGTTAAGGCCCGCATCGCGGCGGGCGCGGGCAACAGCCATGGGGGACCTACTTGTTGATGTTCTCGCGCACCAGGATTTCGAGCAGGCGGCGGATGTCGCGATGCTGTTCGGCCTGGGAATCGACCCAGTCGCGAATCATCTGCTGCTCGGTGCGCATGTGGTGGACCAGCCCCTGGATGGCCTCGGCCAGATTGGCCATCGCCGACGTCGTTGCCCGGCTCGATCCGCCCTCGCTGATCGATTCCCGCAGTCGTTCGATCGCCAGCCGCAAATCGCCCGGCGGGGCGAATGCCGCGGGCGCTCCGCTCGGCTCCATGGCAACGCCGAGATCGCGAACCGTCGTCGACAGCCAGTCTTCGAGGTCGGTGTAGAACCGGTTCTGCGCCTGGCTGGTCTGCAAATCGAGGAAGCCCAGCACCAGCGAGCCGGCAAGACCGAACAGCGAGGACGAGAACGAGATGCCCATGCCGCTCAGCGGAGCGGCCAGCCCTTCCTTGAGAGCCTCGAATACCGCGCCGGCGTCGCCGCCGGGCTTGAGCGTGTTGATCACGCCGCCGACCGATCCGACGGTCTCGATCAAGCCCCAGAAGGTGCCGAGGAGGCCAAGGAAGACCAGCAGCCCGGTCATGTAGCGAGACATGTCGCGCGCTTCGTCGAGGCGGGTGGCGATCGAGTCGAGGATGCCGCGCATCATGGTCGACGAGATCGCCATCCGCCCCATGCGGTCGCCCAGCAGCGTGGCCATCGGCGCCAGCAGGACCGGCGGCCGCTCGACCGCGAGGCCCGGGTCGGCAAGCCGGAAACTGTTCACCCACTCGACTTCGGGAAACAGCCGGAGCACCTGCCGGAACGCCAGCAGGATGCCAATGACCAGGACGCCGATGATCAGGGCGTTCAGCCCGGGATTGGCGAGGAACGCCGTCCAGATCTGCTTGTAGAGGACAACGACGACGAGTCCGCAGAGAATCAGGAATACCATCATCCGGATCAGGAAGATCCGGGGCGACGAAAGCTTGAGGGGGTCGAGTTCCTGCGCCATCGGGCTACCGCGTCTAGGTCGCCTCACAATATGGCACAGGCACGGCGGAAAGGAAGGTACGGGAACCGCCGGGGGTTTGTCATCGGCCGGAAATTCACGGCGCGTGTCAGGCCCGTCGGGCCTCTTTCAGCGTGCGCAGCAGTTCCAGCTGGATGGTCTCGTTTCCGGCCATAATGTCGCCGGACGAGAGCATGCTTTCGCCGCCGTCCAGATCGGTGACGTAGCCACCGGCCTCGCGCACCAGAATAATTCCGGCTGCCATGTCCCAGGGCGAGAGCCCGCGCTCCCAATAGGCGTCGAACCGGCCGGCCGCGACCCAGGCCAGATCGAGGGAGGCGGCCCCGAACCGGCGCAGGCCGGCGACCTTGCCTTGCGCGGCGATGTGTTCCTTGCGGGTCAGTTCGGGATCGCCGCGGCTGGGGTGGGGCAGCGCGCAGGCGACGACCGCGTCAGCGAGCCTGGTGCGGGCTGCCACGCGCAGGCGCTGGTCGTTGAGGTAGGTGCCCTTGCCGCGCTCGGCGGTGAACAGCTCGTCGTTGGCCGGGTTGTAGACCAGTCCGGCCACGATCGTGCCTTCGCGCTCCAGCGCGATCGAAATGGCGAAATGCGGAATGCCGTGCAGGAAGTTCATCGTGCCGTCGAGCGGATCGACGATCCAGCGGTGAGTCTTGTCGGCGCCCACGCGCATGCCGCCTTCCTCGCCCAGGAAGCCGTAGCCGGGGCGGGCGAGCTCAAGCTCCTCCTGCAGGGTCTGCTCGGCGCGGCGGTCGGCCGCGGTGACGAAATTGGCCGGCCCCTTGAGCGAGACCTGCAGGTGCTCGACTTCGCCGAAGTCGCGCTTGAGCGTGCGGGCCGCTTTGCGTGCGGCCTTGAGCATCACGTTCATCAGGGCGGAGCGGAGCATGGCGGTTACGAAAGATCGGAGGGATCATCGTCCGCGACGCGAACGATCCGGCGGTGCTGGCCGGGCACGACAAGTGAGGGTGGGGGTCTGCCTGCTGCCTCCCGTCGCGTCAAGAGCGCGAGGCCTTGATCGCCTCAAGCCAGGGCTGCGCCGCCTTCTCGGCGGCGGCGCGGACTTCGGGGTTCTGCTTCTGCGCGAACGCGTCGAGCGGAATGTCGCCGACGCCGCCGGCCTTGGCGACGATATGCCATTTGATCGCCTCGACCGGGTCGGCGCGCAGCCCGCGTCCGATCGCCAGGATGTTGGCGAGGCGGTTCTGCGCCACCGGGTTGCCCTTGCGGGCGGCCTTCTGCAGCAGCGCAGCGGCCGCCGCCTCGTCCTTGGTCACGCCGGTGCCGTTGAACAGCGCGATCGCGTATTCGACCATCGCGTCGGCGTTGCCGCCGGCGGATGCGGCCGCAAGCAGCCGCGCGGTTTCGATCGCATCCTTTGGCACGCCGCGCCCTTCCTTGTAGAGCGTCGCCAGGGCGTACTGCGCCTCCGGGCTGCCGGCTTTCGCAGCGGCGCGGAATAGTTCGGCGGCGCGCGCGAAATCCTGCGGAAAGAGCTGCCCCTCAAGATAGAGCAGGGCGAGGTCGTAATTGGCCGCCACGTGGCCGAGCTTGGCGGCGGCGGTGAGCCACTTGGCAGCCTCCTCGCGGCTGACCTCGCCGGCGCGTCCGCCGAGGTTGAACATGGCGAGCGCGAACATCGCCGCGCGGTCGCCGCGGTCGGCGGCGAGCCGGTACCACTCGGCGGCCTTCTTGTCGTCCTGCGCGATGCCGAAGCCGTTGGCGTAAAGCTCCGCCAGGAGCGTCATCGCCTTGGGATCGCCCTTCTCCTCGATACGCTGGGTCGCAAGCCTGAAGGCGGTCAGGTAGTGGCCGCGCTGATAGGCGCCATAGGCGTCGTCCGGCTGGGAACCGGGCGCCGGTTTCGCCGCCTGCGGGGATGGCGGCGGTGTGACCTGGGCCGCGGCGGGCTTGCGCGCCGCCTTCGGCGCTGCCTTGGGCAGGGGCGGCGTCGGCGCCGGATTGAGCGGCGCCTGGGCGTGCGCGACGGCAACCGCGGCCGCGGTCAGGCCGGCAACCAATGCTCCTATACGTGCGCGGCGTTGCCTGCTCATCCGACCGCCTCCGCGACCGCAAGACGTGTCATCGCGTCGCGGACGGCGGCCGCGACGCCGCGTGCATCCGCAAAGATGCAATCGCCGACTGCAACGAAATCGGCGCCGGCCGCCGAGAGCGTCCCGACTTCGTCGAGCGAGCCGGCATAGCCGACGCAGGGAATTTCGAACACTTCCGCCCACCAGGCAACACGCTCGACGACGGCGTCGAACGACGGCCTGTGGCCGGCGGCGTCGGGCTCGCCGAACATCACGTAATCCGCACCCGTTTCCGCCGCCAGCATGGCATCGTGCCGGCTGTGAATCCCGCCGCATCCGGCAATACGGTCCGGTTTCAAGGTCGGGACCGCCGTCGTGAACGCTTCGATCCCGGGGAGGTGAGCGCCATCCGCACCGGTTCGGGAAACCAAATCCGGCCGCCCGTCGAGTAACAGGGCCGCGCCGGATTCCTGCACCCGGGGCGCAAGCGCCTCGATATGCGTCAGCAACGTGCGCTCGTCGGCCTCCGGCAGCCGCAGCAACACTGCGGCGATGTCGCCGGCGACGAGCGCAACGGCCAGATCCTGCGCCAGCCCGCCCGGGTCTCCGGCAAGCGTTGCGACAAGGTAGAGCCGGGGCGCCAGACGCCGCGGTTCAGCCGGTTTTCGTTGGGTCGCCATGGCAGATCGATTGCCCCCGCAATCGGGCGGTAATTTGGCCCACGATCTGCCACAAGGTAGCGTCGATTGGTTAATTCGGCTTATCCGGCTTTTCCGCCGGCAGCTTGGTTTCGACCCGGTCGAAGAACCGGAGCAGTGGCGGCCGGAGCGGCGGCACATCCCTGGCAATCATCACCAGGCCGACGGGGAGCATCCAGAAGCCGACCACCGGCAGGAAGCCGACCGTCCCGCCCGCCACCAGCGCGATGCCGAGCGGCAGCCGCACGGCCTTGGACGACGGCCCGCGCAACCAAGAGGTGGCCTTCGCCAAGCCGTTCGGCAGGCGGCGCTCAAGCCGGTCCATGCGATCGTCCAGCGCCCGCTGGTCGCACCTGGCGTATGGATCGTTTGTGTTCATGCCGGACAAAACCCATGGCGGCCGATTACGTTCCGGGTCCCAGATGGGGTGGGAACGTGTGGTCGCAATGGCATGGGTGCAGGGTAGGATCGCGCCGAACGTCCAGCCGCGCGCGGGGCGGAAAGAATTGCGGCATCACTGGAGAACAACATGGCTACCCACACAGCGGTGGTCGAATGGGCGAACAGCGGCGCCGGGTTCGTTAAGGGACGCTACAGCCGCGCCCATCGCTGGGCGTTCGACGGAGGCGCGGTGATGCATGCTTCGTCTTCGCCGCACTCGGTGCCGTTGCCGTTTTCCGATCCGGCCGGCGTCGATCCGGAGGAGGCGCTGGTCGCGGCCGCCTCGTCCTGCCACATGCTGTGGTTCCTGAGCCTCGCGGCACGGAAGGGATTCGACGTAACGTACTATCGTGATGCGGCCGAGGGCCACATGGGCCGCAACGCGCGCGGCCAAGTTGCGATGGTGCGGATCGTGCTCAATCCGGCGATCACGTTTGAAGGGCGGCGGCCGGACCCTGCGGAGCTTCGCGCTCTACACGAGGCGGCGCACGACAAGTGCTTCATCGCCGCATCGCTCACGGCCGAGGTTGTCGTCGCCGAACCGGATGCCGATTAGAACGCGTTTGTCTGCGGTTGGCGCAGCCCCGCGTCATTGCGAGCAAAGCGACGCAATCCAGCTATTCGAGACTGGATTGAGTCGTCGCGAGCGCTCCTCGCGATGACGGGCAACTAATTTTCGCTGGACCAGCGGAGACAGAATTTACGCCGCCTTCTTCTCCAGGTCCTGCTTCCACTGGCCGGTCGCGGCCAGGCTGTTCATCGCCGCACGGTGCGCGAAGGCGCGTTGCGCATTGGCGACGTTCTCGGTCTTTCCGGCCCAGGCCTTCTGCGGCGCCGCCTGCAGCGCACGGCCGTAGCTGAACGTCAGCGCCCAGGGGCAGCCGCCGATGCGGTTCATGGCATCAAGGTGAGCGGTCGCTTCCTCGTCCGACTGGCCGCCGGACAGGAACGCGATGCCCGGCACGGCGGCCGGCACGCAGTCCTTGAGCACCTTGACGGTCTTCTCCGCCACCTCGTCGACGCCGGCGCGCTTCGCTGCTTTCTTGCCGGCGATCACCATGTTGGGCTTAAGCACCATGCCTTCGAGCTTAACGCGGGCATGGTAGAGCTCCATGAACACGGTCTTCAGCACCCACTCGGTGATGTTGTAGCAGCGGTCGGCGTCGTGCTCGCCGTCCATCAGCACTTCGGGCTCGACGATCGGCACGATCCCCTCTTCCTGGCAGAGCGCGGCGTAGCGCGCCAGCGCGTGGGCGTTGGCATTGATGCAGGAATTGCTCGGCATGCGGTGGCCGATGTCGATCACCGCGCGCCACTTCGCAAACTTGGCGCCAAGCTCGCGATATTCGACAAGTCGTTCGCGCAGTCCGTCCAGCCCTTCGGTGATGACCTCGCCCGGACAGAACGGCAGCGGCTTAATGCCCTTGTCGACTTTGATGCCGGGCAGCGCGCCCGCCTTCTCGATCAGCTTGACCAGCGGCGTGCCGTCCTTGGCATTCTGGCGGATGGTCTCGTCGTAGAGGATGACGCCGGAAATGAATTTCGACATCGCCTCGCCGGAGCGGAACAGCATCTCGCGGTAGTCCCGCCGGGTATCGGCCGTGCTCTCGGCGCCAATGGCATCGAAGCGCTTCTTGATGGTACCGGAAGATTCGTCCGCCGCCAGGATGCCGCGGCCGGGGGCGACCATCGCTTTGGCAACCTTGTTCAGTTCAGCGAGATTCATGTATTTCTCCTCGTCGGTCTTCTGTGTCCCAGTACAGCGCGAAGCCTTGCGCGGCGAGCCGCCACTGATCCGGGACCGGTCTAATCTGGCCTTCTGGCTCTGCAGCACATCATTTGACGCCGTACAGCGCCCGGGCTCGGTTCCATCATTTTCTACCGCTTGGCGTGGCGGCGGGGGAGGGGCCTGTTCACTTCACCCTTAATATGTCCACACCCGGGAGCGCCTTGCCCTCCAGCCACTCCAGGAATGCCCCGCCAGCGGTCGACACGTAACTGAAGCGGTCGGTGACGCCCGCCAGATTCAGGGCGGCGACGGTATCGCCGCCGCCCGCCACGGTGACGAGCTTGCCGGCCTGAGTCAGTTCGGCGGCAGCTTCCGCCACTTCAATCGTGCCGTTATCGAACGGTTCCATCTCGAACGCGCCGAACGGGCCGTTCCAGACCAGCGTCTTGACGCGCGCCAGCACCGAGACCGCGTGCTCGATGCTGCGCGGCCCGATATCGAGGATCATCTCGTCGTCGGCGACGTCCTCCGCGCTGACCACCCGGGACGGCGCATTAGCCTCGAACTTGCGCGCGACCACGGCATCGACCGGCAGGACGATTTCGCACCCGGCCGCCTTCGCCTTCGTCAGAATATCGCCGGCAGTCGGCACCAGGTCGCGCTCGGCCAGCGACTTGCCGATGTTCTTGCCAGTCGCGAGCAGGAACGTGTTGGCCATGCCGCCGCCGATAATCAGCACATTGACCTTGGCGATCAGGTTGCCGAGCAGTTCGAGCTTGGTCGATACCTTGGCGCCGCCGACGATGGCGGCAAGCGGGCGTTCCGGCGCCACCAAAGCCTTTTCGAGCGCGTCGAGCTCGGCCTGCATGCTGCGGCCCGCATAGGCCGGAAGGAGGTCAGCGACGCCCGCGGTCGAGGCGTGGGCGCGGTGCGCCACCGAGAACCCGTCGTTCACGTAGATATCGCCGAGTGCGGCAAGTTCGCGCGCGAATGCCGGATCGTTCTTTTCCTCGCCGGCATGGAAGCGGGTGTTCTCCAATAGCAGGACCTCACCGGCCTTGAGCCGGTCGACCGCGGCCCTGGCTGGCTCGCCAACGCAGTCGTCCGCGAACGAAACCGGCCGACCGATGGCGCTCGCCACTTGGTCCGCAAGCGGCGCCAGCGTCTCCTTCGGGTTACGGCCCTTCGGCCGGCCGAGATGGGAAAGGAGGATGACCTTGCCGCCCTTGCGGGCGATCTCGTCGATGGTCGGCGCCATGCGCTCAATGCGCGTGGCGTCGGTCACCTTGCCGTCCTTCATCGGGGCATTGAGGTCGACGCGCAGTAAGACGCGCTTGCCGTTGAGGTCGAGATCGTCGAGCGTGCGGAACGAAGGCATGGTGCTTCAGCGGCGTACGCGAGAGCGGCCTAGGTCAGCTTGCCCATCGCCACGGCGGTGTCCGCCATGCGGTTGGAGAAGCCCCACTCGTTGTCGTACCACGACATCACCCGCACCAGCGTGCCGTCCATCACCTTGGTCTGGTCCATCGCGAAGACCGACGAATTCGGGTCGTGGTTGAAATCCATCGAAACGTTGGGCGCATCAGTGTATCCGAGGATGCCCTTGAGCTGCTGCTCGGCGGCGCGTTTGATCGCGCTGTTGATCTCATCCTTGCTGGTTGCCTTCTTGGCCACGAACTTGAGGTCGATCACCGAGACGTTCGGCGTCGGCACCCTGATTGCAACGCCATCCAACTTGCCGTTGAGCTCGGGCAGCACGAGGCCGACCGCCTTGGCGGCGCCGGTCGAAGTCGGGATCATGTTCAGCGCGGCGGCGCGTGCCCGGTAGAGGTCCTTGTGCAGCGTATCCAGCACCGGCTGGTCGCCGGTGTAGGAATGGATCGTCGTCATGAAGCCCTTTTCGATACCCACGGCGTTGTTCAGCACCATGGCGACCGGCGCCAGGCAGTTGGTGGTGCAGGAGGCATTGGAGACCACCTTGTGGTCCCTGGTCAGCTTGTCGTGATTGACGCCGTAGACCACCGTGAGGTCGGCGCCTTCGGCGGGCGCCGACACCAGCACGCGCTTGGCGCCGGCGGTCAGGTGCGCGGAGGCCTTATCCCTGGCGGTGAAGATGCCGGTGCATTCCAGCGCGACGTCGACGCCAAGGTCCTTCCAGGGCAGTTGCGACGGGTCCTTGACGGCCGAGACCTTGATCGCGCCGTTGCCGACGCTGATGGTGTCGCCCTTCACCGTCACCTCGCCCGGGAAGCGGCCGTGCACCGAGTCGTATCGCAAAAGATGGGCATTCGTTTCGACCGGTCCGAGATCGTTGATGCCGACGACCTCGATGTCCTTGCGCCCGGATTCGGCGATCGCGCGCAGCACGTTGCGGCCGATTCGACCGAAGCCATTGATGGCGACGCGAACTGACATTTTCCGGTTCCTCCTGCTTGGTCATGGCCGGGCTCGTCCCGGCCATTATCGTCCCGCCTGGATGAGCCTAAGACGTGGATGCCCGCGGCGAGCGCGGGCATGACGGTTTAGCGCCCGTCCTCGATATCATAAATGGGCATTGAATTCGTCGACACCATTCAATTCTTGCCCAGCTTGGCCAGCGCCGCCCTTGCGACCGCTTCGGGGGTGATGCCGAAGTGCTGGTAGAGTTCCTTGTAGGGCGCGCTCGCCCCGAAGCCGGTCATGCCGACGAAGGCGCCTTCGGAACCGATGATGGCGTCCCAGCCCTGGCGGACCGCGGCCTCGATCCCGACCTTGACCGGCGCCGTGCCGATGATCTCCTCGCGCTCCGCGTCCGGCAGTGCCGCAAACAGCTCGAAGCAGGGGACCGAAACGATGCGCGCCATGATGCCGCGTTCGCGCAGGAACTTGCGCGCCTCGACCGCGATTGCGACCTCCGAACCCGAGGCGAACAACGACACCTGGGCGTTGCGTTCGGCCGGTACGATCTCGTAGGCGCCGGTTGCGCAGCGGTTCTTCTCGTCGTGCCCGAGCCGCAACTGCGGCAGGTTCTGCCGGGTCAGCGCCAGCACACTGGGGCGGTCGCGCGCCTCCAGTGCGAGTTGCCAGCACTCGACGGTTTCGACCACGTCGCACGGCCGGAACACCAGGATGTTCGGGATCGCGCGCAGCGCCGCGAGATGCTCGACCGGCTGGTGGGTCGGGCCGTCCTCGCCGAGGCCGATCGAGTCGTGCGTCATGACGTGGATGACCCGCTCGCCCATCAGCGCCGCGAGCCGGATCGCCGGGCGCGCATAGTCGGAGAACACCAGGAAGGTTCCGGAATACGGAATGACGCCACGGTGCAGCGTCATGCCGTTCATCGCCGCCGACATGCCGTGCTCGCGGATGCCGTAGTGGATGAAGCGGCCGCCGTAGTTGGTGGCGGAGAGCGCCGTCATGCCCTTGGCGCGGGTGTTGTTCGAGCCGGTCAGATCGGCGGAACCGCCGATCATTTCCGGCACCGCCGCGGTCAGCGCTTCGAGCGCGCTTTCCGATGCAATGCGGGTCGCGATCTCGCGCGGCTCGGCTGCGAGCTTCTCCTTCACGGCGCGCACCGCGCCGGCAAGCTTGTCCTTCGGCAGGTCGCCGCGCATGCGGCGCATGAACTCGGCGCGCTGTTCGGAGCCGAGTGCGGCGAGGCGCTGATTCCAGGCCGCGTGCAACGCCTGTGAGCGCGCACCGGCCTTGCGCCAGAGTTCGCGCACGTCGGCCGGAACGGCGAACGGCGGTTCGCTCCAGCCGAGCTTCTCGCGGGCGCCCTTGATTTCCTCGGCGCCCAGCGGCGAACCGTGCGCCGACGACTTGCCGGCCTTGGTCGGTGCGCCATAGCCGATGGTGGTGCGGCACGCGATCATGGTCGGGCGGTCCGAATGTTTCGCCTGTTCGATCGCCGTGGCGATGGCGTCCGGATCGTGGCCGTCGACGCGGGTCGCGGCCCAGCCGGCCGCCTCGAAGCGTTTCACCTGGTCGACCGAGTCGGCGAGCGAAAGCGGACCATCAATCGAAATGCCGTTGTCGTCGAACAGCACGATCAGCCGGTTGAGTTTGAGATGTCCGGCGAGCGCGATCGCCTCCTGGCTGATGCCTTCCATCAGGTCGCCGTCGGAGGCGAGCACGTACGTAAAGTGATCGACGATGTCGCCGAACTCCGCCGCGAGATGCCGTTCGGCGATCGCCATGCCGACCGCGTTGGCGAGCCCCTGGCCGAGCGGTCCGGTGGTCGTCTCCAGGCCGGGCGTGACGAAATTCTCCGGATGGCCAGGCGTGATCGAGCCCAATTGGCGGAACCGCCGCAGTTCCTCGATCGTCATCCGCTCGTAGCCGAGAAGATGCAGCAGCGCGTAGACCAGCATCGAGCCATGGCCGGCGGACAACACGAAGCGGTCGCGGTCGGGCCAGGTGGGATCGGCCGGATCGAACTTCAAAAAGCGCGTGAACAACACCGTCGCGATGTCGGCCGTCCCCATCGGCAGGCCCGGATGTCCGGACTTCGCCTGCTCGACGGCATCCATCGCCAGCGCCCGGATGGCATTGGCCATGCGGTCGTGCTGGCTGCGGGACAAGGCCCCGGCGGCGGATGGCGCGGCGGCTGCCGGCGCGGCGGAAGGCGACTTCGGAATGGTCATGGCTGGGCCGCGAAGGGTTGTCGGTGCGAGGCTCTAGCATGTGGGCGAGGGGAGTCAAAGAACGCCCTGTGGGCGGTGCGGGGGCCGAGTTCGCGGGCAGCCCCCGGGAGCGCTAAGATCGCCCCGGATTCTCCACGCGGTCTCATTTTCCCCGTCTAACCCTATGTTTATCAACGCCAATCTCGCGGCCATAAGACTGACGAATCCGCCCGCTATGGACGGCCGATGACAGAGACGAACGCGATCGAAGGGGCGACGCGGCGACTAGCGCAGGCGCTCGATGCGCTGGAGGAGGCGGTCGACCGCAGGTGCGACACGGATCGCGGGGCGGAGGGGGTTACCGCCCAGCTTCATGCGCTGACCACCGACCGGTCGAAGCTTGCCGCCGATCTCGACGCCGCGGCGGCGCGGGCGCGGGGTCTGGAAACGACCAACCGCGAAGTGGCGCGACGAATCGATACGGCGATCGATACGATCCGCGCGGTGCTCGCTGCCGAGGAGACGCCAAGCGGGGACTGAGCAGGGGTGGGGTTCGATTTCGGGGGCGGAATGTCGCAGGTAAATGTCACGATCAACGGCCGTCAGTTTCGCATGGCGTGCGAGGACGGTGAGGAAGATCATCTTTCGCGTCTCGCCGAGGATCTCGACGCGCGCATCTCCCGGCTGCGGCTGCGGTTCGGCGAGATCGGCGATACCAGGCTCACCGTGATGGCGGCGCTGACGCTGGCGGATGAACTCGCGGAAGCCAGGGGGAAGCTGACGAAGATCGAGCCGGAGATTGCCGCGATGCAGGAGGTGGGGACGCAATCCGCCGAGCGCAGCAAGGCGACGCAGGCCGCGGTCTCGGCGGCGCTGAATTCGGCGGCCGAGCGAATCGAGCGCCTGACACGGCGGCTCAACGAGACCGTCCGCGATGGCGGCGTCGCGATGGGCTAAATTCCGGGTATTGGCGATAATGCAACGTGGCGCGCACCCTCGCGAGCCATTACATTCCGCTGGCGGGGCTGTGAGGTGCGACGGGGTACATACTCCCGGGGCCTTACGATCCTGAAGGGAGCTGTCCCTGACCGGGCTCGTGGGTCCGGACATATGGCGCCCACCTACTTCTGTAGGTTCCCGGGGTCGCAACCCCGGCGGCCATCGCGGCTCCGCACTCTGTCTCTGTGTTCCTATTTGCCCTTTCCCAAGTCCAGGTGATGCCCCAGTCCGCAGCGATCGATACCATTAAGGCGGCCGTGCGCCGTGAAGCCATCGCAAGGCGCGACGCTATCCCGGCCGAGGAGCGCGCGGCGGCCGCGCAGGCGATCGCGGCGCGGGCGTTTCCGATCCCCGTGCCGCCGGGCGTCATCGTGTCGGGGTTCATCCCGCTCAACAACGAGATCGATGTCCGGCCGCTGCTGCGCAAGCTTTCGCAGACGGGCGCGAAGCTCGCGCTGCCGGTAGTGGTGGCGCGCGGTGAACCGCTGATCATGCGTGACTGGGAGTTGGGCGCGCCGCTCAAGGCCGGCGGCTGGGGCATCAGCGAGCCGCCGCCCCACGCGCCGGAAGTGCTGCCCGACATCCTGCTGGTGCCGCTTCTTGCGTTCGACCGGACCGGCAACCGCATCGGTTACGGCGCCGGCTACTTCGACGTCACGATCTCATCCCTGCGGGCGCAGAAACCGGTCACCGCCATCGGCGTGGCGTTCGCTCCGCAGGAAATCGCGCAGGTGCCCATCACGCCGCGCGATGCCCCGCTCGACATGGTGCTGACGGAGCGGGAAGTGATCGACATGAGGCCTGCGTAACGCATGCGCATTCTGTTCATCGGTGACATCGTCGGCCGCAGCGGGCGCACGGCGCTGAGCGAGCGCTTGCCCGGCCTCGTGCGCGACTGGCAGCTCGATTTCGTCGCTATCAACGGCGAGAACGCCGCCGGCGGCTTCGGCATCACCGAGGCGATCTATCAGGAATTTCTCGATGCCGGCGCCGACGTGGTGACCGGCGGCAATCATTCCTGGGACCAGAAGGAAGCGCTGGTGTTCATCGAGCGCGCACCGCGGCTGCTGCGTCCGATCAATTTCCCGGCCGGCACGCCGGGCCGCGGCGCCACGCTGATCGCGGCCCGCAACGGCGCGCGCGTGCTGGTGGTCAACGCCATGGGCCGCATCTTCATGGACCCGCTCGACGATCCGTTCGCCGCGGTCGAGCGCGAGTTGGCCGTGTGTCCGCTCAAGCAGGCGGCGGATGCGATCATCATCGACATGCATTGCGAAGCGACCAGCGAGAAGCAGGCGATGGGGCACTTCTGCGATGGTCGCGCCAGCCTCGTGGTCGGCACCCATACCCATGCGCCCACCGCCGACCACCGGATTCTCAACGGCGGCACGGCCTTCATCTCCGATGTCGGCATGACCGGCGACTACGATTCGGTGATCGGCATGGGGAAGGACGAGCCGCTCAACCGGTTCACGCGGAAGATTCCCGGCAGCCGCTTCGAACCCGCCATGGGCGAGGCGACGCTCTGCGGGATCGCTGTCGAGACCGACGATGCGACCGGCCTCGCGCAGCGGATCGGAGCCGTGCGGCTCGGTGGCCGCCTGGAAGAAGCGCGACCGGCGTTCTGGGGCTAGCGGGGGCATTGCCCCATTCTGGATTTCGCGGGCGGCGCATTCTATAAGCGCCGCTATCAATTCAGCGGAACGGTTGCGGCGGTCTCATCCTGTCTGCGGGCCGCCGGAGGCGTAGGAGCAGTCGATGGCCGGACATTCCCAGTTCAAGAACATCATGCACCGCAAGGGCCGCCAGGATAAGGCGCGGTCCAAGCTGTTCGGCAAGCTGGCGCGCGAAATCACCACCGCCGCGAAGCTCGGCCAGCCCGATCCGGCGTTCAACCCGCGGCTGCGCGCGGCGATCCTGGCGGCGCGGGCCGAGAATGTCACCAAAGACGTGATCGAGCGCGCGATCAAGAAGGGTCAGGGCGGCGATACCGAGAACTACGAGGACATGCGCTACGAGGGCTACGGCCCGGGCGGCGTTGCCGTCATCATCGAAGCGCTGACCGACAACCGCAATCGCACCGCCGGCGAAGTGCGCGCGACCTTCACCAAGAGCGGCGGCAACCTTGCCGAGACCGGCGCGGTGTCGTTCATGTTCGACCATGTCGGCGTGATCGAGTACGACGCCACGGCAGCGAGCGCCGACGCGATGCTGGAGGCCGCGATAGACGCCGGCGCCGAAGACGTGCAGTCGGGCGAGGGCGGCCACGAAGTCTTCACCACCGCGGATTCACTCGGCACCGTCGCCAAGGCGCTGGAAGCGAAGTTCGGCGAGCCGCGCAAGGCGGCGCTGACCTGGAAGCCGCAGAATACCGTCGCGGTCGACGACGAGCAGGGCGAGAAGGTGCTCAAGCTGATCGAGACGCTCAACGAGCACGACGACGTGCAGAACGTCTACGCCAACTTCGAGATTTCCGACGCACTGATGCAGAAGCTCAGCGCGTAGCGACTTGATCTCTCCGTTCGTGCCCGCGCAAGCGGGCATCCAGTTTTTCTCTTTTGCAAACATCTCGCTGGGTCCCCGCTTTCGCAGGACGAGCGGAGAAAGTACGCCAACGTCTGCCTGCCGCCGGGCTTTGCCGCGTCCCTCGCATGCAAATCGGCACGCGTGCTCGGCTGGCCGAAGGGTGCGTGGTCCTCTACAAGATCATGATGTGCTTCGGCCGGACGTGATGCGCCGCACAATTCGTGCTGTGCGGTGCGGCCTTGCCGACGCTGTGGTTCCGGGACCATCGATCGCCAATGGACGCTTACACCGAGCACCGTAAGGGCGCGGCCCTTACCCATCGCGAAACGCTGTTCATCGTGCTCGGCGTTCTGCTGCCGACCTTCATGGGGTCGCTCGATCAGACCATCCTGGCGACCGCACTGCCGATCATCGGCCGGGACTTCGGCGACGTGCAGAGCCTGCCCTGGCTGATTACCGCCTACCTCCTGGCGTCCACGGCGGTCATTCCGCTCTACGGCAAGATCGCCGACATCCACGGCCGGCGCTTCACGCTGCGCATCGCGATCCTGACCTATATGGCGGGATCGCTGGTCTGCGCTCTCGCGCCCAACATGTGGGTGCTGATCTTCGGCCGCGTGCTGCACGGCCTGGGCGGCGGCGGATTGTCGTCCATGGGCATGATCGTGCTGGGCGACCTGGTGTCGCCGAAGGAGCGCGGCCGCTACTACAGCTACTTCGCCATCACCTACACGACGGCCGGCGGCAGCGGCCCGGTGCTCGGCGGCTTCATCGCCGAACACCTGCACTGGTCGGTGATCTTCTGGATCAACATCCCGATGGGATTGGCGGCGCTCGCAATCACCACGTTCCTGCTGCGACGGCTGCCGCGGCATGAGCGGCCGCACCGCCTCGACATCGTCGGCGCGATCCTGATCGTGCTCGCCAGCGTGTCGTTCATGCTGGCGCTCAACCTCGGCGGCGTGCGTTATCCGTGGTCGTCGCCACCGCTCATCGCCCTGTTCGCAGTTGCCGCCGGCATGGCCGGCCTGTTTGTCCTGCGGCTTGCCACCGCGCCAGAGCCGCTGATCCCGATCTCGATCCTGGGCAACGCCATCGTACGTTATTCGATCGCCGCCAATGCCTTCGGCTGGGGCGCGATCATCGGCATGAACATCATTCTGCCGACCTATCTGCAGGGCGTGATGGGCCTCTCGGCCACGCAGGCGGGACTAAGCCTGATCATCTTCATGGTGGCGCTCAACACCAGTGCCGGGTTCGCCGGCCAGGTGCTGGGCCGGGTGCGGCACTACAAGCTGTTGCCGGCGGTAGGGCTCCTGATGGCGATCGGCGGGGTCGTGATGCTGGCGCTGTGGGCGGATCGCATGACGCCGCTGTTGTTTGAGCTATTGCTCTTGCTCATCGGAATCGGTTTCGGCCCGTTGCCGTCACTCACTGCGGTGACATCGCAGAACGTCGTGGCGCGGCATCAGCTCGGTATCTCGGTCGGGACCATGAACTTCGTGCGCAATCTCTACGCCACGATGCTGATCGCGGTGTTCGGCGCCATCATCCTGGCCGGCGCGCCCGCCGTGTCGGGCGTCACTGCCGTGGCGTTCCGCTATGTATTCTGGCTCGCTGCCGCGAGCCTCGTGGCGGCGCTGATCGCAATGCTGCTGATGGAGGAAAGGCCGCTGCGCAGCGACGCCGAGACGGAAGCCGGCGAGTGATCCCGGCAGGCTATGCCACCTGGCGCTCCGGCGCTTCGGTGCGGAGCGGATGCGTCACGATCTCGTCGGTGACTACGCTGAAGCGCTTGAGCATGTTGGGACCGAAGGTCGTGCTGAACGCCACGTCGGCGGCGTCGCGTCCGCGCGCCATCACGATCCGGCCGATGCGCGGCACATTGTGCCGGGCGTCGAACGTGTACCAGCGGCCGCCGAGATACACTTCGAACCAGGCGCTGAAATCCATCGGATCGGGTTCGGGCGGCACGCCGATGTCGCCGAGATAGCCGGTGCAGTAGCGCGCCGGGATGTTCATGCAGCGGCACAGCGTGACCGCGAGATGCGCGAAGTCGCGGCACACGCCGCGGCGCTCGACGAAGGTATCCATCGCGGTGCGCGTCGCGCGCGCATGCGGATAGCCGAACCGGACATGGGAGTGCACGAAGTCGCAGATCGCCTGCACGCGCGCCCAGCCCTCCGGCGTCTTGCCAAAGTGTGACCACGCGAGCGGCATCAGCCGCTCGGTCTCGCAGTATCGGCTGGCCAGCAGGAACGCCAGCGCCTCGTGCGGCAGCTCACCGACGTGATGCTGGCGGGCGGCCGGATTGACCTCATCGGCAAGGCCGGAATCGGCCACGACGGCGTCGGCGGAAATTTCGATCTGGCCCGCAGGCGCAACAAGCCGGCGGCAGATGTTGCCGAACGTATCGAGATAGCGGGTAACGGGAACCAGCGGAGAGATCCGCAACTGATCCGGCTTGAGCAGGTCGCCGGCGCGCGACGGATGCACGTTGAGCATGAGCACCATCGGCGTACTCTCGGCGAACTCATACACGAGCTCGAAGCCAACACGAATTCTCATGGCGGGTTCTCGGCTATCTGGAGCGGAGCGAAAATCGTCGATGAACAAAGCGTTCCGGACTTGAAGGGCCGCTCCGATACAGCAATATCGGGGTTGCGGCCAGTAATTTTGAGTACGAGGGTTGCAAATACTTTAGGCAGCTATTTTTTGTGCGGCGCGATCCACCCAAGTTCGGGCGGATTCATCATTCATTTGCCAATTCTCAACGTCAAAATCGGTCAAATCTTGTTGCCCGCGCTCCAGCGCCAGAAATCGCGGCCTTCCTCCCGCATGAAGCGCGCCAGCACCATGTTGTGCACCTCCGACGCGCCGTCGACCAGCCGGGCCTGCCGCGCATAGCGATAGATCCATTCCAGGATGGTGTCCTTGGAATAACCGCGTGCGCCGTTGAGCTGGATCGCGACGTCGCACGCCTGGTGCAGCGTGTCGGCGACGTGGACCTTGGCCATCGACACTTCCTTGCGGGCGCGGTCGCCCTGATCGAGCTTCCAGGCGGCGTGCATGGTGAGCAACCGTCCGATCTGGATCTGGTGCGCGACCTCGCCGAGCTTGATCTGCACGCTCTCGCGGTCGGCGAGCCGGATGCCGAAGCCTTCGCGCTCGTTGACGTAGGCTTGCGCGATCTCCATGCAGCGCTTGGCAAGTCCCAGCCAGCGCATGCAGTGGGTGAGCCGCGCCGGGCCGAGCCTGATCTGCGTCGCGCGCAACCCGTCGCCGACATTCATCAGCACGTTGTCGTCCGATACCTCGAGGCCGTCGAACAGCAGCTCGCAATGGCCGCCGTGCTCTTCCGGTCCCATGATCTGGATGCGGCGCAGGATGCGCCAGCCGGGCTGGTCGCGGTGGAAGAGAAACGCCGTGAGCCCGCGCCGCGTATCGTCCGATGTCCGTGCGATCAGGATGAAATGATCCGCCACGCCGGCGCCGGTGATGAACCACTTGTGGCCGTGGATGACCCACTTGTCGCCCCGGCGTTCCGCGCGCGTGCGCATCATCCCGGGGTCGGAGCCGCTGCCGGGCGCAGGCTCCGTCATCACGAACGACGAACGTACGGCGCCGTCAACGATCGGTTTGAGCCACTTGTCCTTCTGCGCCTTGGTGCCGGTCAGCGCGAGCAGGTTCATGTTGCCGTCGTCCGGCGCCTGGCAGTTGAACGCCATCGGCCCGAAGATCGAGCGGTTGGCCTCCTCGTACATCGCCGCCCAGCCGACGATCGGCAGCGCCATGCCGCCGTAGTCCTTGGGCGCCTGCGGCGACCACAGCCCGGCCGCGCGCGCTTTCGCTTGCAGCTCGCGCAGGATGTCGAGGCGGATGTTCTCGTGATCGTCGTAGTTCGCCGGATCGGCTTCGAGCGGCATGACGTGCTGCTCGACGAACTCACGCGTGCGCAGGCGGATGTCTTCGATCTCGGGCGGCAGCGTGAAGTCCATGGTCGTTCCTCGTCTCAGCCCCTGATCGCCACCACTTGCCCGCCGTCGACCACGATGGTGGTGCCGGCGATGAAGCGGCCGGCGTCCGACGCGAGCAGTAGCAGCGCGCCGTCGAGGTCGCGCTCCTCGCCGAAGCGGCCGACCGGAATCTCGCGCTTGATCGCGGCACCGTGTTCGCTCAGCAGATAGTCGCGGTTCATCTCGGTGACGATCCAGCCTGGCGCGATAGCGTTGACGCGGATGCCGCGAAAGGCCAGTTCGAGCCCGAGCGTCTTGGTGAGCTGGATGACGCCCGCTTTGGCGGCCGCATAAGCCACCGTGCCTTTCGACACCGAAAGTCCGAGCACCGAGGCGATGTTGACGATGGCGCCCTGCGCCTTCGCAGCCAGCATCCGCCGCGCTGCTTCCTGTGCCCAGAAGAACACCGCATCGAGATTGGTGCCGACCACGCGCCGCCACTCCTCATCGCTCAACTCGACCGCGCGGGTCGAGTGCGCGACGCCCGCATTGTTGACCAGGATCGTGACGGTGCCGAACGCCCGCTCGGCCTCATTGAAGGCACGGACCATCTGCTGGCGGTCGAGCACGTCGGCCTCGATCGCCAGGGCGCGGCCGCCGGCAGCCTCGATCCGCGACTTGACGTCGGCGAGCCGCTCTGCGCGGCGCGCCACCAGCGCGACGGCGGCGCCGTTCCCGGCCAGGACTTCTGCAAAGCGTAAGCCCAGCCCGCTCGATGCGCCGGTGACGAGCGCGACGCGGCCGGTGAGATTGAACAGGTCGTTGGCTGGGCTCATCGTGCGCTCATGTCGAAGTCAATCCCCGTCATGCCCGGCCTCGTGCAGGACAAGCCCGGCCATGACGGCGCGGTGTCATTGTCCATAAAGCTTATGCGGCAGCCAGGTCGCAAGGCCCGGCACGAACCAAAGTACGACCAGCGCCAGGAGCTGGATCAGCACGAACGGGATGATGCCGACGTAGATGTGCCGGGTGGTGATCTCGGGCGGCGCCACTCCGCGCAGAAAGAACAGCGTCGGTCCGAGCGGCGGGTGCATGTAGGAGGTCTGCAGGTTGAGCGCCATCATGATGCCGAGCCAGACCGGGTCGACGCCCTCCATCTTCAGCAGTGGCGGCGCGACGATCGGGATCACCACGAAGATGATCTCAAACGCATCCATCACGAAGCCAAGCAGGAACATGCCGACCATCACGACCAGGATGGCGCCTGCCGCGCCGCCCGGCAGTTCGCCGAGCCCGCGGTGCACCAGGTCGTCGCCCCCGAGCCCGCGGAACACCAGGCTGAACAGCGTCGCGCCGATCAGGATGAGAAAGATCATGCTGGTGATCTGCGCGGTACGGACCGTGACCGGCGGCAGCACGGCGGCAAACTCGGACGGGCCCAGCTTGATGAGCGCGAGCAGGATCGCTCCCACAGCGCCGACCGAGGCCGCCTCGGTCGGCGTCGCGACGCCGCCGAGGATCGAGCCGAGCACGGCGAGGATGAGCAGGATCGGCGCCACCATCACCTGCGCGAGACGGGCAATCAGTGCGAGCCCGTGCGGGCCGCCGGGGCTCGGCGGCATGGCGGGCGAAGTCTTGGGGAAGAACACCGCCATGCCGATGAGGTAGAGCAGATAGAGCGCGACCAGCGCGAACGCCGGAACGATCGCGCCGGCGAACAGGTCGGCGACGGTGATGGAATTCGGCGCGAAGATGCCTTGCTGGAGCTGTGCCGACTGGTAGGCGTTGCTCATCTGGTCGCCGAGCAGAACCAGCACGGTTGCAGGCGGGAAGATTTGCGCCAGTGTCGCGGTCGCCGCCACGGTGCCGGCAGCAAGGCGCGGGTCGTAGCCGTGGCGGATCATGGTCGGCAGCACGATCAGGCCCATCGCCACCGTGGTCGCGCCGACGATGCCTTTGGCGGCGGCGAGCAGCACGCCGACGATCAGCACCGCGATGGCGAGCCCGCCGGTCAAGGAGCCGAACAGCCGCGCCATCGTTTCCAGTAGTTCCTCGGCGACCCGCGAGCGTTCGAACATCACGCCCATGAAGATGAAGAGCGGTATGGCCAGCAGGACGTCGTTCGTCATCACGCCGAAGATGCGCTGCGGCAACGCCCCCAGAAGCGCAATGTTCATCACTCCGCCGAAGTGACCGACGAACGCGAAGGCGAGCGAGACGCCGCCGAGCGTGAGTGCCACCGGATAGCCGGCGAACAGCGCGGCACAGACCGCGATGACCATCAGGACGGCGAGCGTCTCAGCGAGCGGCATCAGCGCCCCGCCGATCGGACTCCACGTTCGTGCGGCCGAGCAGGCGCGCGGCGCGGATCGCCTGCGCGATGCCCTGCAGGCCGAGCAGTACCGCAAACAGCGGAATGACGGTCTTGAGCAGATAGACGAACGGCAGCCCGCTGGTTTCGCGCGAGCGTTCCAGCAGCACCCAGGAGCGGGCGACGTAGGGGAGTGCGAACCAGAGGATCACGGCGACGAACGGCAAGAGCAGGAGCAATGAACCCAGGAGGTCTACGAGCGCCTTGGTCTGCGGCGAGGCGTCGGCATAGAAAATATCGACGCGCACATGGCCGCCGGCCTGCAGTGTCCAGGCAGCCGCCAGCATGAACATCGTGGCGTGGCCGTAGATCACCGATTCGGAGAGCCAGATCGATCCGATGCCGAAGACGTAGCGCAGCACCACCACGGCGAACTGGAGGAGCACGATGCCGAGTGCCAGCCAGGCCACGGCGCGGCCGATCGCCGCGACCAGTCGGTCGATGCCGTCGGCGATGAGGGCTGGGCGATCGGTCATCTTCCGGTGAACTTCTTGTCACGGGTCCCGGGCGGGAGGATACTGGATCATCCGCTTTCGCGGACCGCCGCACAATGCATTGACGTCTTGCACCGCAGGTTCCCATGGCTGGCCCCGACCACACCCACGATCATCACGACCACCATCACGATCATGACCACGACCACGACCACGGCTCGGAACTGTCCGAAATGCAGTTACGAGTGCGGGCGCTGGAAACGGTCCTGACCGAGAAGGGCTATATCGACCCCGCCGCCATCGACCGCATCATCGAGGCCTACGAGACCAAGATCGGCCCGCACAACGGTGCGCGGATCATCGCCAAAGCCTGGGCCGACCCCGCCTTCAAGCAGGCACTGCTCGAGGATGCCTCGGCGGCGATCGCGAAATTCGGCCATGTCAGCCGCGTCGGCGATCACCTGATCGCGGTCGAGAACACGCCACAGACCCATAACATGATCGTCTGCACGCTGTGCTCCTGCTATCCGTGGGAAATGCTCGGCCTGCCACCGGTCTGGTACAAGGCCGCGCCCTACCGGTCGCGGGCGGTCAACGACCCGCGCGGCGTGCTCAAGGATTTCGGCGTCACGCTGCCGGAGGACACCAAAATCCGGGTCTGGGATTCGACTGCGGAGACCCGCTTCATCGTCCTGCCGATGCGTCCCCCCGGTACGGAAAGCTGGAACGAGGAGAAACTTGCCGAACTGGTGACACGCGATTCGATGATCGGCACCGGATTGGCGAAACTGCCGGGGGAAGTGGCGTAATGGACGGCATCCACGACATGGGCGGCATGCACGGCTTCGGCAAGGTCGAGCCGGAGCCGAACGAGCCGCCGTTTCACGCGCCGTGGGAAGGGCGCGCGCTCGCGCTCAACCGCATGATGGGCTACGCCCGCCTGTGGACCATCGATGACACGCGCTACGCGATCGAGAAGTTTCCTCCGGTATTTTATCTGACGGCGTCCTACTACAAGAAGTGGTTCGTGCGGCTGGAGAACATGCTGGTCGAGCGCGGTCTGGTCGGCACCGACGAACTAGCGGTCGGGCATTCGTTGCGGCAAGGGCCGCCGCTCGCGCGCAAGATGACGGCCGACAACATCGAGCCGGCGTTGAACCGCAACAAGTATGGCCGCCCGACCAACGTCCCGGCGAGCTTCAAGCCCGGCGACCGCGTGCGCACCAGGAACATCCATCCGGTCGGCCACACCCGGCTGCCGCGCTATGCGCGCGGCAAGACCGGGGTGGTCGAGCAGGTGCGCGGCTGTCACGTCTATCCCGACACCGTCGCGGCCGGCGAGGGCGAGAACCCGCAATGGCTCTACACGGTGGTGTTCGACGGCCGCGAACTGTGGGGCGACGATTCGGACCCGTCGCTTACCGTATCGATCGAGGCGTTCGAACCCTATCTGGAGCCGGCCTGACATGGCGGCAATCGATCCGGCGGCCGCGCGCCGCGCCGCCGATGCGGTTCCGAGTATCCCGTGCGACGCCGAAGGGCCGGTATTCCGCGAGCCGTGGGAGGCGCAGGCCTTCGCGATGGCGTTGGCGCTGCATGAGCGGGGGCTGTTCTCCTGGCCCGAATGGGCCGCGACGCTGGGCGACGAGATCAAGCGCGCCCAGGCGGCCGGCGATCCCGACACCGGCGAAACCTACTATCACCACTGGCTCCGGACGCTGGAACGATTGGTCGCCGAGAAGGGTGTGACCAGCGCGCAGATGCTGGCGCGCTATCACGACGCTTGGGACCGCGCCGCCGGCCGCACGCCGCACGGCGAGCCGATCGAACTCAAGCCTCAGGATTTCGCCGGCTGAAACGGCCCGGCCTGAATCATCACACCCGCATTTTTTGCAGTGGCTTGCTTGCAACACTTCAATTCATCTGGCGAAGGCAATGTGGTTTGAGACTTTTTCGGCCGCAATCATTCCTATGCTAACTCCCACAGGACGGATGGGGGACACGTGTCATGACTTTGCAGCGTAGCGCGAACTCGCAGATGAATCGGTCTGGCGCTCTGGGAAGAGCATCAACGAGCGAAGCCGATACCGTTGATCGGTCCGGCGGGGCGATCATGTCGCTGCTGCAGCAGGCCGCCGATGTGGCCAGGGAAGACTGTGAGCGCGCTCAATCGATGGCGCACGAACTCGCCCTTCGCCTGAGGGCCGCTGAAGATCGAGCGGAGAAATTGCAGGCTCAGGTCAAGCAGCTGGAAGCCAAGGTTGCTCACGCCGAACACTGGCTTGCCCGCGTCTACAACGAAATCGACAGCAGGTTCTTCAAGCAGCAGCGCCCGGAAGGCCAGAGGGCGGCAGGCTGATCGGCGCCTTGAAACGCGACGAAGGTTCCGGTGCTCTGTCGTCGGAGGCGGCCGTGAATCTGCGCCGCAGGGCGAGACCGGCAACGTCATGACTGGTGGTGGTGGAGGTTCCGGCGCCCATTGTATCAGGCCGCCTTGGCGGCGACGCTGCGAAAACGGGCGAGCGCCAGAGCGAGAAAGATGACGGCAATCGCCGCCACGGCCAGGAACTGCGGCCAGACCACGTCGAAGCCCGCGCCGCGATAGAGAATCGCCTGGGCGAACGACACGAAGTGGGTCGAGGGCGAGGCCTGCATGATGGTGCGCAGGAACGGCGGCATGCTTTCCAGCGGCGTGTTGCTCCCCGACAACATGTTCATCGGAATGGCGACCAGCATGTAGAGCAGGCCGAGCTGCGGCATCGAGCGGGCGACGGTGCCGAGAAAGATACCGATGGCGGCGGCAAAGAACAGGTAGATCACGACGCCGGCAAGAAACAGCGGAATCGAGCCGGCGATCGGCACGCCGAGCCAGCCGCGCACCACCAGAACCAGGCTCAGACCGACCGCGATGGTGATCACCAGCGCGTTCGACCAGATTTTCGACATCGCGATCTCGAACGGGGTCAGCGGCATCACCAGAAGGTGGTCCATGGTGCCGTGCTCGCGCTCGCGGACGATCGCGGCGCCGGCCAGGATGATCGCCAGCATGGTCACGTTGTTGATCACACCCATAACGCTGGTGAACCAGGACGTGGTCATGTTTGGGTTGAAGGCGATGCGGACGTCGAGGCGGATCGGCGTGGTAGCCGTGCCGTCGGCCCGCGACAGGAAATCCGCAAGCTCCCGGTCGATGATCTGCTGCGCGTAGCCTGCCCCGATGCCGGCCTGCATCATCGCGGTGGCGTCGACATTCACCTGGATGGCGGGGTTGCGTCCGGCCAGCACATCGCGCTCGAAATAGGGCGGAATCTCCAGCACGAACGTGAGTTGCCCGGTATTCATCAGGTGGTTCACCTCGCCCGCGTCGATCGGCCGGGGCGGCTTGAAGTAGGGCAAGAGGAAAGCGCCGGTGATCCGCCGCGACAGTGGCGAGTTGTCCTGATCGACGACGCCGATCGAGGCGTCGTGCAGGTCCTGGAAGCTGCTGCGCGCGATGCTGACGATCGACAGCGAGAACGCCCAGATCACCAGGCCGAGCAGGACATAGTCGCGGCCGAAGGACCGCAGCTCTTTGGTGCCGAGCCAGAAGATGTTGGCGATGCTTCGTCGCATCGGGCGCGCTCCGCTATCGCTCTTGCCGGCTGAGAAACGCGATGCTCAGCACCGTCAGCACCGGAACGAACGCTGCCAGGGCGATGAGATCGCCGGTGAGGTCTGGAAATCCCAGACCCTTGGTGAATGTGCCGACCGTGATCCGCAGGAAGTACGTCATCGGAAAGAAGTAGCCGATGATCGCGCCGGGGCCGGTCAGCGACGATACCGGCGTCAACATGCCGGAGAACTGCGTCGCCGGCATCATCGTCAGGATGGCGGTGCCGAACAGCGCGGCGATCTGCGTGCTGGTGAAGGAGGAGATGAGCATGCCGTACCCGGTCGTCGCGGTGACATAGAGGAGCGCGCCGAGCGCCAGGGTCAGGAAGCTGCCTTTCAGCGGCACGTCGAAAATCAGCAGCGCCATCAGCAGCAGGACGGTGAAATTGACCAGGCCGACGGCGACATAGGGCAGCTGCTTGCCGAGCAGAAATTCAACGCGCGTCACCGGCGTGACGTACAGGTTGATGATCGAGCCCAGCTCCTTTTCGCGGACGATGGCGAGCGCCATGAGGATCGCGGGGATCAGCACCAGCAGCAGCGCCATGGTGGAGGGCACCATGGCGTAGACGCTCTTGAAATCCTGGTTGTAGCGAAACCGCGTCTCGATGGTCGCGACGGCCGTCGCCGCCTTGCCGGCGTTCGCCTGTTCGGCCAGCTCGGCCAGAAAGTGCTGGTGCACTCCCTGGATATAGCCGCGGATGGTCTCGGCGCGGAACGGCATGGCGCCGTCGATCCAGACCCCGACGGAAGTAGGCGTGCCCTTCTTGATGTCGCGGCCGAACCCGGGCGGGATTTCGATCGTCGCCTTGACGTCTGCGCTGCGCAGCCGCCGCTCCAGGTCGGCATAGTCGGTGATCGGCGGCCTCTCGATGAAGTAGCGCGAGCCTCTGAACCCGTTGAGGTAGGCGCGGCTCTCGGGCGTCCGATCCCGGTCGAGCGCCGCGAAGGTCAGGCTGTCGACGTCTGTGGTGATGCCGAAACCGATGATCAGCATCAGGAAGGCGGTGCCGAACAGCGCAAATCCCAGCCGGATGCGGTCGCGCATCAGTTCCAGCGCTTCGCGCTTGGCATAGGCGAATGCACGGCGCGGGCTGAACGAGGCCGGACGCCGGTGCTCTGCGCTCGGCCGCGGATTGGCAAATCCGTCTGAGGTGGGCGAGCCTGGCAGCGGCGGGTCGGCGTCGCGCGCGTCGCGGAGCGCCTCGGACTCCTGCTCCAGATAGCTGATGAATGCGTCGTCGAGGGTTTGAGCGCCTTGCCGCCTGATGAGTTCGGCGGGAGACTCGGTGGCAAGCACGCGTCCCTCGTGCATTAGCGAGATGCGGTCGCAGCGCGAGGCTTCGTTCATGAAATGCGTGGAGACGAAGATCGTCACGTCCTGATGGCGCGAAAGATCGACCAGCAGTTCCCAGAATTCGTCGCGCGCAAGTGGATCGACGCCCGAGGTCGGCTCGTCGAGGATCAGGACTTCCGGCCGGTGCACGATCGCGACCGCAAGCGACAGCCGCTGGCGGATGCCGAGCGGCAGGCTCGATGTGAGCTGGTCGAGATAAGGCGCCAGGCCGAAACGCTGCACCAACTCGGCGATGCGCGAACGCGCCATGTCGGTAGGCAGATGAAACAGCCTCGCATGGAGCTCGAGATTCTGCCGCGTGGTCAGCTCGGTATAGAGCGAGAACGATTGCGACATGTAGCCGACGCTGGCTCGCGCCTTGATGTCGGTGGCGTCGACCGGCCGTCCCAGCAGGAAAGCCTCGCCCGATGTCGCCGGCAGGAGGCCGGTCAGCATCTTCATGGTGGTGGTCTTGCCGCACCCGTTGGGTCCGAGGAAGCCGAAGATCTCGCCGCGCTCGATGGTGAAGCTGACGTGATCGACGGCGGTGAAGTCGCCAAAGCGGCGCGTCAGGTCGCGCGCCACGATGACCGGCGTGTGATTGTCGGGCGGCCGCGGCGGGATCCGGAATTCGTGTGGCGTCTGGCGGGAGGGCAGCAGCGACACGAACATGCCCTCGATCGTAGTCGTGCCGGTTTGCGCCTTCAGTTCTTCGGGCGAGCCCGTGGCCAGGATCCGCCCGCCGTCCATCGCGATCAGCCAGTCGTGCTGCTCGGCTTCTTCCATGTAGGCGGTGGCGATGAGCACGCTCATGCCGGGGCGGCGCGCGCGCATGCGGTCGATCAGCAGCCAGAACTGGCGGCGCGACAGCGGATCGACGCCGGTCGTCGGCTCGTCGAGGATCAGGAGATCGGGATCGTGGATCAGTGCGCAGCACAGCCCGAGCTTCTGCTTCATGCCGCCGGAGAGCTTGCCGGCCAGCCGGTCCTCGAACGGCGCGAGCCCCGTCGCCTTCAGCAGTTCGCCGATGCGCCGGTCACGCTCTGAGCGATCCTGACCGAACAGCCGGGCGAAGAAGTCGACGTTCTCGCGGACGCTGAGGTCTTGGTAGAGATTGGTGCCGAGCCCCTGCGGCATGTAGGCGATCCGCGGGCAGATCGCGCGCCGGTGGCGCTCCTTGGTCATATCGCCATCGAGCACCCAGAGCCGGCCCGACTGCAACCGGCGCGCGCCGGCGATCAGCCCCAGCAGCGAAGACTTGCCGACGCCATCGGGGCCGATCACGCCGACGCTGCAGCCACGCGGAATGTCGAGCGTCACCGCGTCGAGCGCTGCTCTGGACCCGTACCGGTGCGTGACATGATCGAGGCGCGCGAGAACGGGCGCGGGCCCGTTCATGGCGTCGCAAGCCGGGGCAGCCGCGCCGGCCATTCCGCCTTCGGGTCGAGCCGCACATAGGCGATGCCGGGAAGTCCGGTCCGCACCGCTTCGGCGCGTGCCCGCAGCAGTTCGGCATCGACGCGGACCCGGACGCGGAACATCAGCCGCTCACGCTCGACCTTGGTCTCGACCGTCTTGGGGGTGAACTGCGAGCGGGTCGCGACGAACGAGACATATCCGGGGATCGCAACGTTCGGGTAGGCATCGAGCACGATGCGGGCCTCGGTGCCGATCGCGGCGCGGCCGGCATCCACGGTCGGCAGGTAGATGTCCATGTAGACCGAGTTGATGTCGATCATGGTGAACACCTTGCCGCCGGCCGGCAGCACCTCGCCGACATTGGCGATGCGGTACTGGATGCGGCCCTCGCGCGGCGCGACCAGGGTGTTGTCTGCGATGTTGATCTTGAGCAGTTCGGTCTCGTTGGTCGCGCCGACGAGCGCATGCTCGGCCTGGGCGATGCGGGCGTTGGCGGCGTTCAACGCGGCGTTCGCGGCGTCGTACTGCTGCTGGCGCTGGTCGAGCAGTTCGCGGGTGGTGTTGCCGCGGTCCCACAGATATTTTGTGCGCTCAAGCTGCTGGCTCGCCAAGGCAACCTGCGTGACCTGCTGCTCCCTGATGGCGCGGACTTCTTCGACGACGCGCTGCGATTGCAGGACCTGGGCCTCGGCGCGCTTGAGCGAGGCTTCGAGGTCGCGGGTGTCCATCCGGGCGACGACCTGCCCGGCCTTCACCATGCTGCCCTCCGTCGTGAGCAGCTCGGCGATGCGCCCGGCGAATTTGGTGCTGATGTCGATCTCGTCGGCCTCGAGCCGGCCGTTGCTCGCGACAATGCCCACCGGCAGCGCGGTCAGCGATTGCCGCCAGTAGTAGTAGGTGCCTGCGCCCCCGGCCAGTCCGAGCAGAACCAGCACCAGCAGGACCCTGAGCCAGCCCCGGCGAGGCGGGGGCGCCAGCGGAAGGGGGACGGGCAATCGACCTTGGATCGGTTCAGGTAACGATTCGACGCGTCCCGAGCCGTCGCCGCCAACGGCATCGGCCGGCTTGGCCGGCTCGGCTCTCGTCTCCTGTGACAATGCAAGCTCCAGTGCGCCAGCCGGCGCCAAGATTCATCGCATAGGTAATCTAGGCCGCGTTGATTGACATCAAAAGACGTCGCGGCCGAGATCCAGAGGGACCGCATGATCATCTCCGGAGGCGTGCGGGCGCTGCTTGAGGTGAGCACCCTGCCGCTTCGCGGCGAAACAGGCGCCGATCGAACCGTGGTGAAGCTGGCACGCGGACGGGAGCCGCGAACTTCGAACGACTCTGAATTCGAATCAAAGCATCCGTTCACTGGCCATGTAGCCGGTCAGCAGCAGCGCGCCGAACGCGACGATGACCAGCGCAGCGCCGACCTCGATCGCGCGCATCGCCAGCAGGCCATAGCCCGAGCGTGTGTTGGCGAAACGACCGGCCCAGGCCTTCGCGCTCACCGCGATAGTGGCGATGACCGCGACCGTGATGGCGGTGCCAAGCCCCATCAAGAACGTCGAGACGACGCCGGCCCAGAACAGCCCCTGCGCCAGCGCGAACACCAGCACCAGGATGGCGCCCGAACACGGCCGCAGCCCGACCGCGACCACCGCGGAGAGCCCGCGCTTCCAGCCGCCGGGCCCGGCGAGTTCTTCGGGCTCGGGCGCGTGGGCGTGGCCCCAGGCCGAGGCATGGTCGTGGCCGCAATCGGCATGGCCGCACGTGGCGTGATCGTGCGTATGGTCGTGATGCGCATGGTTCCGATGCGCGTGATCGTGGTGATGATGCGAATGCCCGTGATGGTGATGGCCATGATGGTGATGGCCGTGGGCATCGGCGTGGGCCGCGTGCGCGTGCTGGTGGCCGTGGTCGCGATGATCGTGCCGCAGGGCAACAGGTGTCACCGCGGCGCCGACGGTCTTCGGGCTGTGTACGCGATACGCCTCCGCGATCAGGGCGCGTCCTTTCACCCACACCAGCCGCAGCCCGATCAGCGTGATCAGGGCGTAGCTCACGATCTCGATCCAGTCGACCGCGGTCTTCATCGTCGCGGCGGTGGTGTTGAGCAGCACGGCGGCGATGCCGACGAACACCACGGCGACCAGCGCCTGGAGGAATGCCGAGGCGAAGGAAAGCAACACGCCGCGCCGCCAGGTTTCCTCGTTGGCGATCATGTAGGACGAGATCACCGCCTTGCCGTGGCCGGGGCCGGCGGCATGGAAGATGCCATAGAGAAACGAAAGCCCGAACAGGCTCCAGGCGGCGCTGCCGTCGGTCTTCGCCGCGCGGATCAGGCCGGAGAACTGCTTGTAGAACTCGGCCTGCTTGAGAAGGATCCAGCCGACAATGCCGCTCGATTGCGCCGGGGCGGATTGCGCCCGCGGCGTGCCGACGCCGAACGGGCTGCCTTGCGCCCATGCGATGTCGAGCGCGCCCACAACGAGCATGGCCCCCGCAACGGCGACGGCAATCAACGCAATAAAGAGAACCAGTCGCCCCCCGACGACGGTTTTCATGGGCATTTCACCTGTATCCTGTTGGCGAATTCCGCCCCGATGGTCAGCGACGGGTCGCGCTGGTCGGGACCGAGCTGGCTCAGGCGCTGCGCCAGCGCGGCGCCCATTTCCTGCGGCTTGCCGATCGAGAGCTTGCACTGCACCGGTGCGCCGGCGAGCCTGATCGGTTCCTTTTCGGCGAGGCTGAAGTCGACGAAGTATTCGCGGTCGTAGACCTCGATGTCGACGTCCTTGGCCTTGACCGGCGCCTTGAGCGGCAGCTCGAAATGCAAGGTCAGCTCGGTCAGCTTCGGGTCGAACACCAAGTAATAGCCTTCGATCGGCTCATTGAACTCGATCTTCTTGCCGTTGGCGGTCGCGTACGTGAAGAAGTCGTATTCCTTGAGCGACTCGACGTTGACCTTGGCGAGCGGCGCAAGCTCCTCGCGGCTGAACTCGCCCTTCTTCTTCGCCTCCAGCCCCTGAGTGGCGAAGGTCGAGAACATGTCGTCGAACGTCCATGCGTGACGCACGCCCTTCAGCGTACCGTCGGGCGCATAGAGAAGTTCGCTCTTGACGACCACCCAAACGTGCGGGTGCGCGGCCGCGGGGCCTGTGGTGGTCGCGATTGCCGCGAAAAACGCCACCAGCAGCGCGGAAAGACGAAGGGTCATGGGATCCCCAGGTGAAAAGGATGTCGGCTCGGACGATATCATGGACTGCGGCCGAATAGAGGCGCGGAGGCCCTGTTGACGCGGGATTTACGGGGGCTCAGATGCCCGCCGCCCCGCCGTCGGCGCGGGGATCGTGCGCGCCTTCCAGCGTGCCGGCCGGATGAAGCACCACCGCCCCGGCATGGCCCATCAGGTCGGAATAGGGTTCCGCCAGCACGTGGACGTCGTGGCCCGCGGAGATGAGCCGGTCGATCAGGTTGCCGTCGAACCGTGATTCCAGGCGCAGGTTGGTGTGGGTCGAGCCCCAGGTCCGGCCCAGGAGCCAGCGCGGCGCGTCGATGGCACGGTCGAGCGGCTGGCGGTATCGGACATGGCGCGTGAACAGTGCCGCCTGGGTCTGCGGCTGGCCGTCGCCGCCCATGGTGCCGTAGGCCATCACCCGGCCGTCGTTCAGCACCGCGAGCGCGGGATTGAGGGTGTGGAACGGCAGCCGCCCCGGCGTCAGCGCGTTGAGCGCGCCGGGCTCCAGCGAGAAGCTCGCGCCGCGGTTCTGCATCAGCACGCCGGTGCGCGGCAGCACGACGCCGGAGCCGAACTCCCAGTAGATCGACTGGATGTAGGAGACGACCAAGCCCGAATGGTCCGCCGCGCCCATCCACACCGTATCGCCCTCGCCGTAGGGCACGGGCCAGGCCGCGGCCTTGCGGGGAACGATCTTTTCCGCCTGCCCATCGAGGAAGCGCGCGTCGAGATAACGGCCGAGCGGATGCGGCAGGTGCGCCGGATCGGTGATGGCGCGGTCGCGGACGCGGAACGCCCTTTTGGTCGCTTCGACAATGCCGTGAACGTGGTCGAAGCTCTCGGCCTCGGCGACGCGCAACCGCTCGAACATGCCGAGGATCATCAGCGAGGCGAGACCCTGCGTCGGCGCCGGCGTGTTGAACAGCGTGCCCGCTTCGATCTCGACTGAGAGCGGCTCGGCGAGCACGGCGCGGCACGCTTGGAGATCGGCGCGCGTCACCGGGCTGCCGGCGCGATCGAGGTCGGCGGCGATTTCGCGGCCGACGTCGCCGCGGTAGAAGTCGTCGAGTCCGGCATTGGCCAGATGGTCGAATGTGCCGCCGAGCGCCTCCTGGCGCAGCACCTGGCCGGTCGCGGGCGGCTTGCCGTCGGCGAGGAAGGCCGCCGCGAAACCCGGGACGTGTTCGAGTTCGGCAAGCTTGTCCGTGGTGAGTTGCGCTTGGCTGCGGGTGACGACGTAGCCTTCCGTGCAGGCGCGGATCGCCGCGCCGAGCAGCACGCCGAGCGGCAGGCGCGCTCCGTGCGACTTGGCGGCTTCGAGCGCCAGCGACCAGCCGGCGATCGCGGCCGGCACGGTGAGGGCGGCGAGGGGGCCGCGCGGCGGAATGCTCTCGTAGTCGCGGTAAAGCTCACGGCGGGCGTTGGCGCCGGCGCGGCCCGCGGCCATGAAGGCGCGCACGCGGCCGGACGGCTCGCGCACCAGCCAGAAGCCGTCGCCGCCGATATGATTCATGTGCGGATAGACGGCGGCGATCATCGCCGCCATCGCCACCATGGCTTCGAGCGCGTTGCCGCCTTCGGCCAGCACCGCGCGGCCGGCCTCGACGGCGGCGGCATGCGGCGCGCAGACCAGGCCCTGGCGATGTCCGGCCGTGTGGAGGTTCATCAGCCGCTCTTCGTTGCTACCATCATCCGTACTCTCGTCATTCCGGGGCGCGCGGCGCAGGCGAGTTTACGCAGCCTGCGTAAACTTGGCGCGTGCGCGAACCCGGAATCCACCTTTGCTGATGTGAAGCATGGATTCCGGGCCCGGCCCTGCGGACCGTCCCGGAACGACCAGTCGAGGGATCACGTTTGAGTCGCTGCTTCCACCAGCCCGCGGCGCTTGAGCAGCGCGTCGGGCGTCGGCAGGCGGCCGCGGAACGAAGTGTAGAGCTCGGCCGGATCGCGCGAGCCGCCCGACGAATAGACGTTGTCGTGCAGCTTCCTGGCGGTGGCCGAATCGAAGATGTCGCCGGTTTCTTCGAAGGCCGCAAAGGCATCGGCGTCCATCACCTCCGACCACATGTAGCTGTAGTAGGCCGACGCATAGCCGCCGCCCGAGAAGATGTGCGCGAAGTGCGTCGGCCGGTGGCGCATCACGATCTCGGCCGGCATGCCGATGCGCGCCAGCGAAGCCTGCTCGAATGCGCCGATGTCGAAACCGTCAGCGGTCGGCTGCGAGTGAATGTCGAGATCGACCAGCGCAGACGCGACATATTCCACCGTCGCGAAGCCCTGATTGAAGGTGCGCGCCAGCAAGAGCTTCTTCAGCAATTCCTCGGGCATCGGTTCGCCGGTGCGGTAGTGCACGGCGAACTGCCGGAGAATCTCCGGCCGCTCAAGCCAGTGCTCATAGAGCTGCGACGGCAGTTCGACCCAGTCGGTCAGCACGCTGGTGCCGGCGATCAGCGGATAGGTGACCTCGGACAGAAGACCGTGCAGCGCATGCCCGAACTCGTGAAACAGCGTGCGGGCGTCGTCGAACGACAGCAACGTCGGCTCGCCGGGCGCACCCTTGTTGAAGTTCATCACGTTGACGACCAGCGGACGGATATCTGCCCGGAGCTTCTCCTGGTCGCGGATGGTCGTCATCCAGGCGCCGCTGTGCTTCGACGGCCGGGCGAAATAGTCGCCGAAGAACACGCCCATGTGGCGGCCGTTCGCGCCGCGCACTTCCCAGACCCTGACGTCGTCGTGCCAGGTCGGGACGCCGGTGAGCGGCTCGAAGCTCAGTCCGAACAGCCGGCTGGCGGTGTGGAACGCCGCGTCGATGATGCGGTCGAGCTGGAAGTACGGCTTGATCGCCGCCTCGTCGACGTCGAAGCGCGCCTTGCGCAGCTTCTCGGCGTAATACCGCCAGTCCCAGGGCGCGAGCGCGAAGTTGTGGCCTTCCGCCTGGATCATCGCCTGCATGGCGTCGCGGTCGGCAAGCGCGCGGCCCCGCGCCGGCTCCCAGACCCGTTCGAGCAGCGTGCGTACCGCCTGCGGCGTCTTCGCCATGGCGTCGTCGAGCCGGAACTGGGCGAACGTGTCGTAGCCGAGGAGCCGCGCGCGTTCGATGCGCAGCGCCACCATCTCAGCGATGATCGCCTTGTTGTCGGTCGCGCCGTTGCCGTCGCCGCGCGCCACCCACGCCTTGAACGCCCTTTCTCGGAGGTCGCGGCGACCCGAGAATTGCAGGAACGGTTCGACACTCGATCGTCCGAGCGTCACCACGGACTTGCCCTTGAGGCCGCGGGCCTC
>JBFXEX010000040.1:0-45552 GCA_050179645.1 Xanthobacteraceae bacterium
GACGCCAGACGTTTTTCAAATCGCCGGCGGTTAGCCTGTTTCTCCAGCACGATCTCGACGAAGACGTTGACCGGCCGTGTGAGGTCGCGCAGTTCGACCACCGCCTGGTAGCCGCTGATGATGCCGGCGGCTTCGAGGCGGCGCACGCGCTCCAGGCTCGCGCGCGGGGACAGCGCCACCATCTCGGCGAGCCGCTGATTGGTCATGCGGCCGTCGCGCTGCAGCGCGGCGAGGATCTTCAGGTCGATGCGGTCGAGGGCGGGCGGGCGCTTGGCGGCCATGATGTTTCGGTCTGGCGTGGGCGGGCAGCACGCAGATCGATGCTGCGGATGCAGCCTAGCCCGATTCGACTGTGGCGGCGCGGATTTGGCGCCGCGTTAGCGCAGCCCCTGCTCGCAGGGATAGATCAGGTTGCCGGTCTTGAGGTCATTCCGCATGGCCGGACATTGGGGGGGGGGGAAGGTGCCGTTGACATGAAATATGATTGCATGGAGCCTCGTTTCGAAACGTCGGGCCCGGAGGAGGAGGCGATCGGCGGCGCGCTGCATGTTCGATAGCCGCGAGCTGTCGGTGCGCTGCCCAAGTTCGCCGAGTTCACCTTGAGTGGGACGCCGCGCGGCAAGGTAAGATTTGGATGTAATCCGACCAACCTGACAAGATGACCGCGAGGAAAGAAACAAAAACCAAATCAAAACGATTTTGGGAGGAGCCAATGAGAATGATGCCGTGGAGCGTAGTCGCCGCACTGGCATTCGGGCTCGTGACAGCGCCGCCGGCGCTGGCGCAGGACAAGCCAGTGACGCTGAAGTTCTCGCACTGGGTGCCGCCGACGCATCCGATGCACGCCGCCGCCGTGGCCTGGGCCAACTCGATCGAGAAAGCCTCGAACGGCACCATCAAGATCGCCCTGTTCCCCTCGCAGCAGCTCGGCAAGGCGTTCGATCACTACAACATGGCGCGCGACGGCATCGCCGACATCGGCCATGTCAATCCGGGCTACGAGCCCGGCCGCTTCCCGATCATCGGGGCGGTGGAATTGCCGTTCCTGTTTTCCAACGCCAAGGAAGGCAGCGCCGCGCTCGACGCCTGGTATCGGCGTTACGCCGACCGCGAGATGAAGGACGTTCGCTTCTGTCTTACGTTCGCGCACGATCCGGGCACGCTGCACTTCACCAAGAAGAAGGTCCTGACGCCGGCCGACATGGCGGGCCTCAAGGTTCGGCCGCCGAATGCCGTGATCGGCAACTGGATGACCAACCTCGGCGCAACCAACGTCCAGGCCTCGGCGCCGGAGATTCGCGATGTGCTGGAGAAGGGCGTCGCCGACGCCGCCGGCTCGCCGTGGGGTTCGATGCTGCTGTTCGGGATCGACAAGGTCACCAAGCACCACATCGATTCGCCGTTCTATATCTCCGAGCAGGTCTGGGTGCTGAACAAGGCGAAGTATGACTCGCTCTCGCCGGCACAGAAGAAGGTGATGGACGACCACTGTTCGAGCGATTGGTCCTTGAAGATCGCGACGCCATGGGCGGCGTTCGAAGCCGGCGGCCGCGAGAAGATCAAGGCACAGCCCGGGCAGGACGTGTATCCGCTCACGGCCGAGCAGTTGGCCGCGTGGCGCAAGTCGGCCGAGCCGGTCACGGCCGCATGGGAGGCGTCGGTACGCAAGGCCGGCGGCGATCCGAAGGCGATCATGGACGATCTGCGCAAGACGCTCGCCGACCGCAAGTCGGCCTATTAGCCGATCGTCATCGACGGATTCCGGGCTCGCGCTGTTGCGCTCCCGGATGACGGGCATCAGTCGCGACATGATGAGGGGATCACTCGGAAATGAAACGCAGCGAACAACGTATCCTGACGACGCATGTCGGCAGCCTGATCCGCCCCAAGACGCTGCTCGATGCCGCGAAGGACAGCGATCCCGCGCATCGACCGGCGTACGACCGGGAATTGCGTCGCGCCGTCGCCGAGGTCGTGGCGCAGCAGGCGAATGCCGGCATCGACGTCGTCAACGACGGCGAGTTCGGCAAGTCCGGCTGGGCCAACTACAGCCTGGAGCGGTTGAGCGGGTTCGAGCGGCGGCCGGACAAGCTTTACCCCGCGGTCCGGCTCGGCCGCGACCGCATCCGGTTCGCGGAGTTCATGGCGGCGGAATTTCCGCGCGGCACGGTCGGCACGCCCGGGCACGCCTGCGTCGGTGCGATCACCTATCACGGCCAGGACAGCATCGACCGCGACCTTGACAACCTCAAGGCCGGGGTGGCCGCCGTGGCGGTGGAGGATGCTTTCTTCACGGCGGTCGCGCCTGCCAGCGTCGGCTACGACGCCGCCAACGAACACTATGCCAGCGAACGTGACTATGTGTTCGCCATCGCCAGCGCGATGCGTGAGGAGTATCTGGCGATCCACAACGCCGGCTTCGTGCTGCAGGTCGACGACGCGGTGCTTGCCAACATGTACGACCATCTGGTCTCGGAGAGCCCGCAGCGGTACCGCGAATGGGCGGAACTGCGCGTCGACGCGCTGAACCATGCACTTGACGGCATCCCGGAGGAGCGCATCCGCTACCACGTCTGCTTCGGCAGCTGGCACGTGCCGCATGTCGCGGACGCCCAACTTGAGGATATCGTCGATCTGATCCTGAAGGTGAAAGCCGGCGCCTATTCGATCGAAGCTGCCAACGTGCGGCATGAACACGAGTGGTACGTCTGGCAAAAGGTGAAGCTGCCGGCGGGGAAGATTCTGATTCCCGGCGTCGTCACGCACCACACGACGACGGTCGAGCATCCGCGGCTGGTTTCCGAGCGCATCGTCACCTTCGCCAAGCTCGTCGGCCGCGAGAACGTCATCGCCGGCACCGATTGCGGCTTCGCGCAGTCGCAGGACGTCCAGCGCGTCCACCCCCAGGTGATGTGGGCGAGTTCGAGAGCCTCGCCGAAGGTGCGCGCCTCGCCAGCAGGGAGTTGTGGGGCCGCTGATCCGTTCGTGCCGGCTCTACAGCCGGAAGACCAGCTTGACTTCGCATTCGTCTTTCCGCGCGAAGCGTTCGATGTAGTCGGCGTGCACACCGGAGAAGTAGCCTGAGAGGCCGCTGACGAAGGACTGCTCTTCGACGAGTTCGGCGGGCGGTCGGATGCTCTGCAGGACCGGCAGATTGCCGCGATAGGAAATGGTGACGGTCAAATCGAAGGTGTCGGTTCCGAGCAGGATTGTGAGCGGCCCGTCGGCCGCCGGCGCGATATGCTCGATGGCGAGATCCACGACTGCGCGGATCCGGGTGCTGTCGTCGGATGATATTTTCCAGGCTGCCGCCTGCTTGACGAAGAAATCGTCGAATGCGGCCGGCGTGATCGGTTGGGCATCGGTGCCCAGACGAAGGTCCTGATAGTGCCAGGCGCCCAGCCGGAACAGTGCATTCAAGCCAACGGCCATCACGACGGTCACTGTGATCTCGGTGCCGGTGATCTGGTGTAGCCAGGGTGGAAGCCCTTTGTAGAACTCCGGAAAAACCATCACCGAGATGGCGGTGACGAGCGAGAAACCGACGATGACCGTGGCCCTGAGGGTCACCGGCCGGCTCACGATGAGCTGAACGCCGGCCACGATCATGAGGGAGCCGTTGAAGAACAGCGCAGCTCCCATAACCGGGCGAGGCATGTTGATGATGAGACTGGAGAATTGCGGAAGGCAGGCGAGGAGGACAAGCCAGGCCGCAATCACCCACGCAATGCTGCGGCTGGTCACGCCGGTCGTCTTCTCGAGACCGACCAAGCTCGGACTCGCGCTCATGCCAGGCGTGCCGAGCGCGCCGCCCACCGCGCATCCGATACCGTCCGCCGTCACGCCTGCGGAAATGCGCTTCATATCGGGCCGATGCCAGTCCGCGTCGTTGATCTGCTGGCAGGTGGTCAGGACGCCGACCGCCCGCAGTCCCGACGCGAGCCCGGCGATGGCAAATGGCAGCATCAGTGTCGGTTCAAAGTCGTAGGAGAGGAAGGCCGGATCGGGGAGCGCAAAGAACGGGCTCTCGTATAGCTGTCGGGCGGTCCCGGGCGGGAAGACCTGCAGCAGCAGCGAGATCGCGTAGCCGGTCAGAACGCCGGTGAGAACGCAGAGCTGCCGGATCTGTCCCTTGGCCCAGATCGCCAGTCCAGTGGTGACGGCAACCACAATGACCGCGGTCGCGAACTTCTCCCCGGCCTGGTCTTCCAACTTGACGAAAGGCTCAATGGCGACGCCGAAACCGATCTTCCCGAGTTCGATGCCGACCGCGACGATCACGACGCCCGAGACCACCGCGGGGAAGAATTTTCTCAAGCTGTTCGCCATCCGCCCGATCACCGCCTCGCAAGCCCCGGCGAACATCGCCATCCCGCAGACCACCGGCAGACCGAAGGTCGCCGCGGCCGATATCGCGGAGGGCAGGTAGATTGCGGAAACAACCGGAGGACAGAGATGCCCGGAACCAATCGGTCCAAGCCGCAAACTCTGCAGCACGGTCAGGATCGCGACGGCGATCATCGCCAGCCCCATCGCGCTACGGCCGTCTTCGTGCGGGAGTCTGGCCGCGGCGATCACGAGGGCGACCATGACGAAATACGGGCAGATCACCGCCACATGCTGAAAGCCGAGCGCGATGGCGGAAAGAACCGGAGGGCGCTCGTCCTCCGCATAGACTAGCTCGCTGGGTCTGCTGGGCATCGATGCGCGAGGCCTGACTTGAAGGTAAGACTGAACGTTCCCGCTGGCGCGGGCTGATCGGATGAGCAAATAGCTTGCGTCAGTCTATCCCAGCGATGCGTCGTCGACCGGTACCGTATAGTTGAGAGGCAGCCGCCCGCCGTCGGCATAGATGGTCTGGCCGGTGATGTAGCTGGCGTCGGGCGAGGCGAGGAACACCGCGACTGCGGCGATTTCGTCGGGTTCGCCAATGCGGCCAAGGGGCGTGCGCGCGAAGATGCGGCGTTTGGCCTCACGGTCGGTGGCGACCGCCTTGAGGATGTCGGTCATGATCGAGCCCGGGCCGATGGCGTTGACCCGGATACCGTGCGGCGCGAGCGCGAGCGCCATCACCTTGGTGAGCTGGTCGACGCCGCCCTTCGACACGCAATAGGGCACGTGGTTGGGAATCGCCACCACGGCGTTGATCGAGCTCATGTTCACGATGCTGCCGGGCGGGCGGCCGGCCTTGACCTCGTCCACCATGCGCCTGGCCGCAGCCTGGCCCGCAAGGAACGCGCCCTTGAGGTTGACTCGCATCACGCGGTCGAAGTCGGCCTCGCTGATAGTTAGAAAATCGGCGGCATGGATGATGCCGGCGTTGTTGACCAGGATATCGAGATGGCCGAACGCCGCGACCGTCTGCTCGATCAAATCTTGAACCGCGCGGGCGTCGCCGACATCGGTTGCGACAAACCGGCAGTAAGCGCCGAGCGCATTGGCTTCGGTCTCGCCTGCTGCAGTATCGACATCGGCGATCACGACGCGCGCGCCCTCGGCGACATAGCGCCGGGCAATCGCCAGACCGATGCCGCGCGCGCCGCCGGTGACGATCGCAACCCTGTCCGCAAGCCGCATGACCTCACTCCAGTCCGTGTGCTCGGAGCAAGTATAGCGCCGGACGAAGAGTGTGCGCGTGTTGCAGCGGTCAGCGGCGGCCGAGGACGCGGTCGAGGAACCAGCCGTCCATGCCGCGGTCGATCGGTTCCGGCGCGCCGCCGCGGCCGGTGGCGGGTTGGCCCTGTCGATAGCCGCCGGCCTGCGCGACAGGCGCCGGCGGAATTGGCGGGATACCCGCGGGCTGCCCGAACGAAGCGAACGATGGTGCGGCCAGCCCGGGCAGCGCCGCGACCGGTACACCCTGGTGCGCGGCCTTCATGAACCTGGTCCAGATCTCCACCGGCATCCCGCCGCCCGTTGCCTTCCTGGTCGGCGAAGAGTCGTCGTTGCCGAGCCACACTCCCGTCACCAGGTGCGACGTGTAGCCGATGAACCATGCGTCGCGAAAATCCTGCGACGTGCCGGTCTTGCCGGCCGCCTGCCAGGTGGGGAGGTTCGCTTTCTGCGCGGTGCCCATCAGCAATGTCTCGCGCATCATCGCGTTCATCATGGCGACGTAGCGCGGCTCGATGACGCGGCCGTAACGCTGCGCGGCGCGCACGAACAGCGCCTTGCCGGACGCAGTGCGCACCCGCTCGATCACGTGCGGCGCGACCGCCTCGCCGCCGTTGGCGAACGGCACATAGGCGGACACGAGCTCAACCAGCGACACTTCGGAAGTGCCGAGGGCGAGCGACGCGTTCGGCTCGAGCTTCGACGCTATGCCGAGCCGGTAGGCGGTCTTGGCAACCTCCGTGGCACCGACCTCCTGGATGAGGCGCACCGAGACGGTGTTGAGCGACATCGCCAGCGCCTGGGTGAGCGTCACCGGGCCATAGTATTCGCGGCTGTAGTTTTCCGGCTTCCAGCCCTTGATCGCGATCGGCTTGTCCTCGCGGACGCTGTCGGGCGTCAGGCCGCGTTCCAGCGCGGTCAGATAGACGAACGGCTTGAATGCGGAGCCGGGCTGACGCTTGGCGGCGACCGCGCGATTGTACTGGCTTTCGCCGTAGTTCCGGCCGCCGACCAGCGCGCGGATTGCGCCTTCGCGCGTCATCGCCACCAGCGCACCCTGTTCGACGTCATACTTCGCGCCCTTGGCGGCGAGTTCGTCGACGATTGCTTTTTCGGCGCTGGCCTGCAGGTTGGGATCGATCGAGGTTTCGACCGTCAGGTCCTGTTCGACGCGTCCGACCAGATCGTCGAGGACGTCCATGATCCAGTCGGCGATGTAGTTGACCGAGCCGGCGCCGGCCGGCTTGACCGCGTGGGCCGGTGCAACCAGCGCGGTCTTCGCCATGGTCTCGGTGATGAAGCCCTCATCGACCATGGCGGCCAGCACGGTCTGCGCGCGGCGTTCGGCGCCCTTCGGATTGCGGCTTGGCGCCAGCCGCGACGGCGACTTCACAAGGCCGGCGAGCATCGCGGCTTCGGCGATCTTCACCTGCTTGGCGGGTTTGCCGAAGTAGCGCTGGGACGCGGCCTCGACGCCATAGGCGCCGGCGCCGAAATAGACGCGATTGAGATAGAGTTCGAGGATCTGGTCCTTGGTGAACTTGTGCTCCAGCCAGATGGCGAGTACCGCCTCCTGCATCTTGCGCCAGAGCGTGCGGTTCTGCGTGAGGAACAGGTTCTTGGCGAGCTGCTGAGTGATGGTCGAGCCGCCCTGCGATACGCCGCGGCGCAGCACATTCGTCACCAGGGCACGCGACAGGCCGATCGGATCGATGCCGAAGTGGCTGTAGAAGCGGCGGTCCTCGATCGCGATGAATGCTTTGGGCAGATAGGGCGGCAGCTCCTTGATCGGGACATCGGTGCCGCTCATTTCGCCGCGGATGGCGAGCGAGCGGCCGTCGAGCCCGACGATGTCCACCTTGGGCGGACGCTTTGGAATTTCCAGGTCCTGGATTGGCGGCAGTGTTGAAGCGACGTAGGCGAGGCTGCCGCCGGCCGCGACGACGCCCCAGAGTGCGAGCACGAAGCACCAATAGACCGACCGCCGCAGCAGCGAGCGGCTACCCCGGCGGGCGCGCTTGCCGCCGTTGCGCTTGCGCGCAGCGCCGGACCTGCCGGCTGTATCAGTGCTTGCGCCGGCCGCCGGCTCGCGCCGTTCGCCGGCCTTTCGTCCCGCCACTGTCGGCTCCCGTCGATCCCACCCGAGAGGCACCGTAAATTGGGCGATTTAAGGGGCGGTTACCGCCGCAAGCCGCAGGCCATCGTGACGATCTGGTCTGGCGGGTTCGACCCTGAACCAATATGTCGTTAAGGTCGCCTCCGATCCTCCCCCACATCCCACCGCCCCGCATTGGTCATTGCTTCATGCAGCCTGTGATTTCGGTTTCGAATCTTTCCAAGACCTACGCTACCGGCTTCTCTGCCCTGCGCAGCATCAACCTGACGGTGCGGCGCGGCGAGATCTTCGCGTTGCTTGGCCCCAACGGTGCCGGCAAGACCACGCTGATCAACATCATCTGCGGGATTGTGCGGCCGTCGGCGGGCTCGGTGACAGTCAGTGGCCACGACATCATCGCCGACTACCGGGCTGCCCGCGCCCAGATCGGGCTGGTGCCGCAGGAACTCACGACCGACTCGTTCGAAACGCCGTGGGATACCATGTTGTTCAGCCGCGGCCTGTTCGGCAAGCCGCCCAATTCCGACGTCATTGCCAAGGTGCTCAAGGACCTGTCGTTGTGGGACAAGAAGGATTCCAAGATCATGACGCTGTCCGGCGGCATGAAGCGCCGCGTTCTGATCGCCAAGGCGTTGTCCCACGAGCCGCAGATTCTGTTTCTCGACGAACCCACCGCCGGCGTCGACGTCGAGCTGCGCAAGGACATGTGGCAGGTCGTGCGTACGCTGCGCGATTCCGGCGTGACCATCATTTTGACCACGCACTACATCGAGGAGGCCGAAGAGATGGCCGACCGGGTCGGCGTGATCAACAAGGGCGAGATCATCCTGGTCGACGACAAGGCCGAACTGATGCGCAAGATGGGGCGCAAGCACCTCACGCTTGAGCTGCAGCACAGGATCGACGCAATTCCCGAAGCGCTCGCCCACCACCAACTCACGCTCGCGTCCGAAGGCCGGGCGCTGGTCTACACCTACGACACGCAGGCGGAACGCACCGGCATCACCACGCTGCTCGACGAACTGCGGCAGGCAGGCATCCGCTTCAGGGATCTCCACACGACGCAGAGTTCGCTCGAAGACATCTTCGTCGGTCTGGTGAGGCAGGGGTCATGAATTTGTATGCTATCCGCGCCATCTACATGTTCGAGATGGCGCGAACCGGCCGCACGCTGCTGCAGAGCATCGTCTCGCCGGTGATTTCCACGTCGCTGTATTTCGTGGTGTTCGGCGCCGCGATCGGGACGCGTATCTCCGAGATCGAGGGTATCAGCTACGGCGCGTTCATCGTGCCGGGCCTCATCATGCTGATGCTGCTCACGCAGAGCGTGACGAACGCCTCGTTCGGAATCTATTTCCCGCGCTTCGTCGGCACGATCTACGAAATCCTGTCGGCGCCGGTGTCGCCGTTCGAGATCGTGCTTGGTTACGTCGGGGCGGCGGCCACAAAGTCGATCGTTCTCGGTCTGATCATCCTGGCAACGTCGGCGCTGTTCGTGCCGCTGCGCATCGCGCACCCGTTTTGGATGCTGGCCTTCCTGGTGCTGACGGCGCTGAGCTTCAGCCTGCTGGGGTTCATTCTCGGGATCTGGGCCGACGGCTTCGAAAAGCTGCAGGTGGTGCCGCTCTTGATCATCACGCCGCTGACCTTCCTGGGCGGCACGTTCTACTCGATCAACGTGCTGCCGCCGGTGTGGCAGACAATCGCGTTGTTCAATCCGATCGTTTATCTGATCAGCGGCTTCCGCTGGAGCTTCTTCGAGATCGCCGACGTGAACGTCGGCATCAGCCTTGCGGCGACGCTGCTGTTCCTGGCAGCCTGTCTCGGCATCGTCTGGTGGATCTTCAAGACCGGTTATCGGCTGAAGAACTGACAGTTGGCCGCGCTGCAGATGAGCCTGCATATCACCAACCGGGTTAGTGCGGTCCTGGGTGGTGTCTCAGTTAATTGCAAACTGAGCCACTACCCGGTCCCCTGAACCTGATCTATGTCCTATGGGTCGTTGGTTACGACTTGCCGGTGATGCGGGCGCTGTCACGGCTAAACCGGCCCGTCGATTGATTCCGGTAACAACATGCCGTGAGGCTGGCGCAGGCACCGCGCGTTCCGCGCCTTTGCCCCACCATGCGCCTGTTCGCAGGTCACTCGGCGGCGGTATGGGCAGGCTTTGCGGCGGCCTTGGCGGTGCGGTCGTTCGTTGCAAACAGCGAGATCAGCGCTCGCTTGATTGCCGCCTGCCGTGTCGCCGACGTAATCTTCGCGCCGAACAGGTCGGTCACGTAGAAGACGTCGACGACGCGCTCGCCGAATGTGGCGACGTGTGCCGAGCCGATATTGAGATTGAGCTTGGACAAGGTCGCGGTCAATTCGAACAGCAAGCCCGGCCGGTCGAGCCCCGTCACCTCGATCATGGTGTAGCGGTTCGACCACTGATTGTTGATGGTGACCGTCGGCTCGAGTGCGAACGCTCTGATCCGGCCCTTGGCGGCGGCACGCTGCGCCACCACCTCCGGCAGCTTGATCTCGCCGCGCAATGCCTTCTCGATGGAGCCGGCGATGCGGTTTGCCCGGCGCGCCTCGTCTTCGTCGCGGTCGAACTCGCGCGACAGCGCGATGGTGTCCAGCGCGCGGCCGTCGGTGGTGGTGAAGATCTGCGCGTCGACGATGTTGGCGCCAGCCATCGAGCAGGCGCCGGCGATGATCGACAGGAGCCAGGGATGGTCGGGCGCGAGCACCGTGAGTTCGACCACGCCGCGCCCCTCCGGGAAGGCGACGGTCGTCGCCAGCGCCTTGCCCTCGCGTGCGGCCTCGCGCAGGAAGCGGGCGTGCGCGAGTTTCTGCGGCAGGTCGACCTTGAGCCAGTAGGCCGGATATTGCAGCGCGATGAAGGCGTCGAGTTCGGCCGGGGTCCAATCCTTGGATTCGGCGCGAAACTCGGCCTGTGCGGCCGCGACGCGCTGCGCGCGGTTGACCTCGGAAAAGCCGCCGGTCAGCACTGGCTCGGTCTCATAATAAAGCGTGCGGATGAGCTGCGACTTCCATCCGTTCCATACGCCGGGACCGACCGCCTTGATGTCTGCGGTGGTGAGAATGGTGAGGAGCTTCATGCGCTCGACCGACTGCACCACCGCGGCGAAATTCTCAATCGTGACCCGGTCCGACAAGTCGCGGGACTGCGCGACGCTCGACATTGTCAGATGGACCTCGATCAGCCAGGCCACCGTCCCGGTGTCCGCCGCCGAAAAGCCGAGCCGCGGGCAGAGCGCGCGGGCGACCCTGGCGCCGGCGATCGAGTGATCCTCGATCCGCCCCTTGGCGATGTCATGCAGGAACAGGGCGACATAGAGCAGCGTGCGGTGCTGCGGCTGGATCGTGCGCATCAGTTCGCTGGCGAACTTCGTGTCCTCGCCGCGGCCGGCATCGATGTCAGAAAGCACGCCGATGCAGCGCAACAGATGCTCGTCCACCGTGTAGTGGTGATACATGTTGAACTGCATCATCGCGACGATCTGGCCGAACGCCGGAATGAACTGTCCCAGCACGCCGGCCTCGTTCATGCGCCGCAGCACGGTTTCGGCATCGTTGCGCGACGTCAGGATTTCAAGAAACAGACGGTTGGCTTCGTCGTTCTGCCGCACCTTGGCGTCGATCAGCCGCAGCGATCGGGTGGCGAGATGCATCGCTTCCGGGTGCATCGCCAAATTGTATTTCTGCGCGAGATGGAAGATTCGGATCAAGTTGACGGCGTCGCGCTTGAACACGTCCGGATCGGCGACGTCGATGCGGTTGTTCTCGACGATGAAGTCGTCGGTCTCGCTCAAGGCCTTGCGCGCCCGCGGCCTGAATTTCTCCATCAGCCGGCTGAGCACCGGCATCGCTTTGGCCTGGGTATCTTCGAGCTTGGCGCACAGGATGGCGGTCAGGTCGCCGACGTCCTTGGCGATCAGGAAGTAGTGCTTCATGAAGCGCTCGACGTCGCGCATGCCGGGATGCTCGGTGTAGCCGAGCCGGACCGCGATCTCGCGCTGGATGTCGAAGGACAGCCGCTCCTCCGGCCGTCCCGTCAGGAAGTGCATGTGGCAGCGCACCGCCCAGAGGAAGTCGCCGCAGCGGCGGAAGCGCCGGTACTCGCGCCTGTCGTACACGCCCTTCTCGATCAGTTCCTCGCGCTCGCGCACGCGGTAGACGTATTTGGCGATCCAGTAGAGCGTATGCAGGTCGCGCAGGCCGCCTTTGCCGTCCTTGACGTTGGGCTCGACTAGGTAGCGCGATTGCCCGGCGCGGCGGTGGCGCTCCTCGCGTTCGGCGAGCTTGGCGGCGACGAATTCGGCGGCGGTGCCTTGCACCACCTCCTTGTCGAAGCGCGTCATGAGTTCGTCGTAGAGCCTTTGTTCGCCGAGCAGGAAGCGCGCTTCCAGCACGGCGGTGCGGATCGTCATGTCCGCCTTGGCCTGCCGGATGCTTTCGTTCACCGTACGGGTGGCGTGGCCGACCTTCAGCCCCATGTCCCACAGGCAATAGAGGATAGCCTCGGCGACCTGTTCGCCCCACGCGGTCTGCTTGTAGGGTAGTAGAAACAACAGATCGATGTCGGACCCGGCCGCCAGAATACCGCGGCCGTAGCCGCCGGTGGCGACGATCGCCATGCGTTCCGCTTCGGACGGGTTCTGCGACGGATAAAGATGCGTGCAGGCAAACTCGTAGATCAGTCGGATGATCTCGTCCTGCATCAGGCACAGCCGCTCGGCACAGCGGCGGCCGCGGCGATCTTTCAGCAGCAGCCGCTCCGCTTCGGCTCGTCCCTCGATCAGTGCGGCCTTGAGGCGTCTGGATACCGCGGTGCGCAGGTCGCGCTCGCTGCCGGAATGCGCGCTCGCGAGCGCAGCGAGTTCGGCCGCGATGGCCGCGGTATCAATGAGTTCGGAGGGATCGCCCGGCTTCTGGTCGACGGTCATCAACATGGTGCATCGGGATAGCGGAGCGCGGGCGCTATGTCACCGGCCAAGCCGGTCGCAGGGCGGGATCGCCGGCGGGAAGCAGGAACGTCGTCACAATACATCGGCGTGCAGAATGAAATCGCCGTTTCTGGCAAAATAGCTATATTTTATCCTAATTGACGGGCTAAAATCTCGCCTATATAGAATATTTTTTACGCCGATTTGAAGCGAGCAGCTTGCGGGCGCTTAACAAATGCAGCTAAAGCGGTCGGGGCCCGCCCCCGACAAGACGGCGGTCTGGCCGCGCGAACTGTCCGGCGGCCAGGCGCAGCGTGTCGCCATCCTGCGTGCGCTGGTGCCGCGTCCGCAGGTGTTGCTGCTCGACGAGCCGTTCTCCGCGCTCGACGCTTTCACCCGCGCCGACCTGCAGGAGCATCTGCTTGGCCTGTGGGCCCGATCTCAAGCCGACGCTCGTCATGGTGACGCACGATGTCGAGGAGGCGATCGTACTCGCCGACCGCATCATGGTGATGCGGCCGCATCCCGGGCGCGTTCACGAGGAAATCGTCTGCGATCTGCCGCGGCCGCGCGACCGGCAGTCGGCGGCGTTCGATTCCGTCACGCGCCGCGTCCTCGCCTCGCTCGACCGCTCGCTCGACATAGCGGCAACCGTGGACGACGGCGAGACCAGGGCCGCGATGTGGTGGTGACCGTACCGGCAGCTTGTGCCAAGATTGTCGGCAGTCATCACCGGGCCGCGCCATGCGCGGGACAAACGCAAATGCGAAGCTTCCAGATCGCCAAATCCGGCGCGGAGCTGCAACTCGCCGAACAGCCGACCCCGACCCCGCAGGGCACCGAGGTTCTGCTCAAGGTGATCGCCGCCGGCGTCTGTCACAGCGACTTGCACCTGTCCGATGGTTATTTCGATCTCGGCGGCGGCAAGCGCCTCAGCCTTGCCGACCGCGGCATGAAGCTGCCGGTGACCCTCGGTCATGAAAATGTCGGCGAGGTTGCGGCCCTCGGCCCGCAGGCCCAGGGCGTGCGGATCGGCGACCGCCGGATTGTCGATCCCTGGATGGGCTGCGGCGAGTGCGGAGTCTGCCGGCGCGGCGACGAACAGCTCTGCACCAAGCCCGGCAGCATCGGCGTCTTCCGTCACGGCGGCTACAGCGACTACCTCATGGTGCCGCATCCGCGCTACCTGTTCGACATCGGCGACCTGCCGCCGGAGCGCGCCGCGCCGCTCGCCTGTTCGGGACTGACCACTTTCAGTGCGTTGAGGAAAGTCGGGCCGACACTCACCACCGACCCGACCGTCATCATCGGGGCAGGGGGGCTCGGACTGATGTGCATCGCCCTGCACCAGGCAATGGGCGGCCACAGCAGCGTCGTGGTCGATCTCGATCCGGACAAGCGCGAAGCAGCGAAGCAGGCGGGCGCAAGCCACGTCATCGACGGCGGCGCGGCGGATGCTGTGCAGCAGGTGGTCCAGGCGACCAATGGCGGCTCATGGGCGACGATCGATCTCGTCGGCGCCGCCTCGACGGTGCGGCTCGGCATCGACAGTCTCATGAAGGGTGGGAAGCTGATCATCGTCGGCCTCTATGGCGGCGAGCTCGTCCAGCCGATTCCGCCGTTCCCAATGCGGGCGATTACGGTTCAGGGTTCCTACACCGGCAGCCTCACCGAGATGGGTGAACTGCTGGCGCTCGTTCGCCAGAAGGGCATGCCGCCGATCCCGGTGGCAACGCGCCCGCTCGACGAGGTGAATGCCGCGCTGCGCGACCTGCGGGCCGGCAAGGTCGTCGGGCGGGTGGTGCTGACGCCGACTTGACCGTCATTGCGAGGAGCCCCAAAGGGGCGACGAAGCAATCCAGGCCTCGAAAGCGGATGCTGGATTGCTTCGCTTCCGCTCGCAATGACGCGAGGATAGAGAAGGAGATCGTCATGGATGCTACCGCCCTGCGTGCCATGCAGGCGCCGATCAAGGAGCGCTACAAGGGCGATCCGCAAACCGCCTTGATCACGCTGAAGGCCAAGGGCACGCTCGACGACGCCAACATCGCCTGCAAGGTCGAGACCGGACGTGCGCTCGCGGTCGCCGGCCTGCACCCGGCGACCGGCGGCTCCGGGCTCGAACTGTGCTCCGGCGACATGCTGCTGGAGGCGCTGGTCGCCTGCGCCGGCGTCACTCTGAAGGCGGTGGCGACCGCCATCGACGTGCCGCTCAAGTCCGGTACGGTTTCGGCCGAGGGCGATCTCGATTTCCGCGGCACGCTCGGCGTCGCCAAGGACGCTCCGGTCGGATTCGCGCAAATCCGGCTGCGGTTCGAGGTCGAGACTGACGCGCCGCAGGACAAGCTCGACCAGCTCCTGAAGCTCACCGAGCGCTATTGCGTCGTCTATCAGACATTGAAGAGCGGGCCACCGATCGAGGTGAAGCTACAACGCGGGTGATTGTGATATGAGCTGCTTTCCAGCCTCAAGGCGTCAGCCCCGGGCTTGACCGGGGCGTCCATCCATCGGCGAACGGTGGTCCGCCGGGGTCGATTCCGGCGACGACAAGGATTGCGCATGCCGGTGGAAGTGGCCTTCTGGTACGGGCTGCTGCTCAAGATGGTGATGACCGCGTCCATCGTGGTGATTGCCTCGATCGCTGTCGAGCGCAGCGGACCGTTCATCGGCGCGCTGATTGCGGCGCTGCCGACCGCGGCCGGGGCCGCCTACATCATCCTGGCGCTGGAGCATCCACCGGAGTTCATCGCGGCGAGCGCGATCGGCAGCCTGGCGGCGGGCGCGGCGGTCTCGATTTTCGCGCTGACCTACACGATTCTGGCGCAGCGACATGGCTTGGTGCTGAGCCTCGCGGCTGCGACCCTGGTCTGGCTTGCGGCCGCGACGGCGCTCCGGCTTGTCGAATGGACGCCGCTCACCGCGGTTGCGATCTTCGCGGTCGCTTTCGGGGTCGCCATTCCGCTCAGCGCGCGCTATCGCACCGCCGGCGTGCCGCAGAGCCGGATGCGGCGCAAGCGCTACGACATACCGTTGCGCGCGGCGACCGCCGCCCTTGTCGTGGCGGTGGTGACGACGCTGAGCCACCGCATCGGCTCGTTCCTGTCCGGTGCATTCGCGGTGTTTCCGATCGTGATGGGCAGCTTTATCGTGATCCTGCACCCGCGCGTCGGCGGCCCGGCCGCCGCCAGCGTGCTCGCACATGCGCAGATCCCCCTCATCGGTCTCGGGCTCGGCTTCCTCGCGGTGCACTATCTGGTCGAGCCGATTGGCGTGTGGTGGGCCTACGTCGCCGGGCTCTCGGTTTGTATCGGCTGGAACGGCCTGCTCTGGCTCGTGCGCAAGCACTTGCCTTAAAGCAACTCTCGTCGGAGAGCCCCTCTCTCCGATCGTCCCCGCGAAGGTGTTCGCGAGGACGAACGGAGGTAAAGTCTCGTTACCTCGAACCGGAGATTAATGCCCGATCTTCAGGTTCTGCTCGCGGATCACCTTGGCCCAGCGCTGGGTTTCGGATTTGATGAACTCGGCGAATTCCTCCGGTGAACTCGTCATCGGTTCGTAAAGCTGCTTGGTGACGAATTGCTGCTGGATCGCGGGATGCGCGATGATCTCACGCACGTCCTTGTTGATCTTCATCACCACATTGCGCGGTGTCCCGCCGGTCGCGGACAAGCCAAACCAGGTTCCGGCGGTATAGCCCGGCACGCTCTCGGCGGCGGCGGGCAGATCGGGCAGTTGCGGCAGGCGTTTTTCGCTGCCGATCGCGAGCAGTTTTACCTTGCGCGCCTCCGCAGGAGCGAGCGCCGACCCGACGCTGATCAGCATCATGTTGGTATGTCCGCCGACGACGTCCGTCATGGCAGGGGTTGCGCCCCGGTAGTGGACCGCAACGAGTTTCGCGCCGGTGGCGTTCTCCAGCCTGACCATGTTCAGATGCGGCCCAGATCCGACCCCCGCTGTGCCGTAGGTCAACGTGCCCGGCTTCGCCTTGGCGAGCGCGATCAGTTCGCCGAGAGAATTCGCCGGAAACGACGGGCTTGCGATCAGCGCGTGGTGGATACGGACCAGCCCGGTGATCTGGACCAGATCCTTTTCCACGTCATAGGTCAGCTTTTCCTTCGGGTAGATGTTGGGATTGATCACATAGGTCCCGGCTTCCGCGATCATCAGCGTATGACCGTCGGGCGCCGCGTTCGCGACCTGAGAGGCGCCCAGGATGTGTCCCGCGCCGCCCTTGTTTTCCACCACGATCTGCTGGCCCCATTTCTCGGACAGCCGCTGCGCGATTGCGCGCGCCACCACGTCGGTGACGCCTCCGGCCGATGCGGTGACCACGATCGTCACGGTCTTGGTGGGGTAGGTCTGGGCGTGGGCGCTCGTTGCCAAGCCGAGAAGTGCGAACAGAAGGGAAGCGATCTTTGGCGTCATCGTGATCTCCCTAAGCAAACGAGGCTTCTGCGTCCTCGCGCTGTCGACGATGGGCCGCACTCTAGCACAAGCGGCCGCAAAGGCAGCCGCGCAGCTCTGTCCCGCTACCTGCCGGCCGCCGCCTTTGCCTTGAGCGCGTAGAGCGCTTCGAGCGCCTCGCGCGGCGACATCTCGTCGGGATGCAGAGCACTGAGCGCTGCGACCACGGCATCGAGCGCCGCGTCGTGGGCTAGGACCGCAGCCGGCCGCGCCGTTGCAGAAAACAGCGGCAGGTCCTCGAAACCACGCGCCGGCGAGATGCGGTCCTCGGCTTCGAGCTTGGCCAGCACCACCTTGGCGCGCTCGATCACCGCCGGCGGAAGGCCAGCGAGCTTCGCGACCTGAATGCCGTACGACCGGTCGGCGGCGCCCGGCATCACCTCGTGCAGGAACACGACCTCGCCCTGCCATTCCTTGACCCGCATGGTAGCGTTGTGCAGCCGCGGCAGCTTAGCGGCGAGCGCGGTCAGTTCGTGGAAGTGGGTCGCGAACAGCGCACGGCAGCGGTTGGTTTCGTGCAGGTGTTCGATCGTCGCCCAGGCGATCGACAGCCCGTCGAAGGTGGCGGTGCCGCGGCCGATCTCGTCGAGGATGACCAGCGCACGCCGGCCGGCCTGGTTCAGGATCGCGGCGGTTTCGACCATCTCGACCATGAAGGTCGAGCGTCCGCGCGCGAGATCGTCGGCGGCTCCGACGCGGGAGAACAGGCGGTCGACGACGCCGATCCTGGCGTTGCGCGCCGGCACGAAGCTGCCCATCTGGGCGAGGATCGCGATCAGCGCGTTCTGCCGCAGGTAGGTCGACTTGCCCGCCATGTTGGGACCGGTGAGCAGCCAGATGCGGCCGGCGTCCGCCTGCCCGGGGGGCGAGAGGTCGCACTGATTGGCGACGAACGCGCCGCCGTCGCCGGCGAGCGCCTGCTCGACCACGGGATGCCGTCCGCCATCGATGACGAAATCGAGCCCGGCGTCGACCTCGGGGCGCGCATAGTCGCGGTCGACGGCGAGCTGGGCCAGCGCGCTGGTGACGTCGAGCACTGCGAGCGCTTCGGCGGCCGCCTTGATCACCGTCGCGGCTGCGGTGACCTGTGCGGCGAGGCGCTCGAAGGTCTCGATCTCGATTCCGACCGCTCGGTCGGCGGCGCTGGCGATCTTGGCTTCGAGCCCGCCCAGTTCCGCAGTGGTGAAGCGCACCTGCCCGGCGAGTGTCTGGCGGTGGATGAAGGTGGCGTTGAGCGGCGGCGCCATCAGCTTGTCGCCGTGCTGGGCGCCGACCTCGACGAAATAGCCGAGCACGTTGTTGTGCCGGACCTTCAGCGCGCGCACGCCGGTCTCGTCGGCATAGCGCGCTTGCAGGGCGGCGATGACGCGGCGAGACTCGTCACGCAAGGCGCGCAATTCGTCGAGCGCGGGATCGTAGCCTGGCCGTACGAAGCCGCCGTCGCGCTTGAGATACGGCAGTTCGTCGTCGAGCGCGGCAGTCAGCGTGGTCGCGATCGCCGGGTCGGGGCTTTGCAAGGCGGCGGCCGCTTGCGCCAGCTCGACGGGAATATCGCCGGCGCGTTGCAGTTCGCCGGCCAGGCTGGCCGCTTCGGCGATGCCGTCGCGGATCGCCGCAAGATCGCGCGGGCCGCCGCGTCCGACCACCAGCCGCGCCAGCGCGCGGGCAAGGTCGGGAACGGATTTCAGCCGCTCGCGCGTATCGCGGCGCGCTTGGGCGTCGGCGACAAACTGCGCCACGGCGTCGTGGCGCCGCGCGATTGTTGCCGGATCGGTCAGCGGTGCGGCGAGGCGCTGCGCCAGGAGGCGCGAGCCTGCGGCCGTCATGGTGCGGTCGATGGCGGCGAGCAGCGAGCCGGCGCGCTCACCCGAAAGCGTGCGGACGAGTTCGAGATTGGCCCGCGTCGCCTGGTCGATCAGAAGGGTTGCCTCCCGGGCCTCGCGGGTAGGCGGCGACAGCGGCGGCCGCTGGCCGAGCTGGGTGCGCTCCACATAGGTGATGCAGGCTGCCGCCGCGGTCAGTTCCAGCCGCGACAGCGCACCGAACGCCTCGGTGGTCGCCACCGAGAAATATCCGGCGAGCCGGCGCTCTGCGGTCGCGCCATCGAACACGTCGCGGGTGAGGGGGGTCACGGCCGGCAGCGAGCGCAGATAGGGCGCGAGTTCGCCATCGCCGTAGAGCGCATCCGAGACGATGATCTCGCTCGGTTCGAGCCGGGCGACCGCGGCGGCAAGCCCGGCGCGATCATGTTCCGCAATCCGGAATTCGCCGGTCGAAATATCGATCCAGGCGAGGGCGAAGCGGCTGTCGTCGTCCGAGGCGCCGCGCGCGCGGGCGATGGCGAGCAGGTAATTGTTTCGCCGGGCATCGAGCAGCGAGTCTTCCGTCAGCGTGCCGGGCGTAACGAGCCGCACGACGTCGCGGCGTACCACGCTTTTGGCGCCGCGCTTCCTGGCTTCGGCCGGGTCCTCGGTCTGCTCGCAGACCGCGACGCGGTGGCCGAGCGCGATCAGCCGGTGGAGATAGTCGTCGGCGCGGTGGATCGGCACGCCGCACATCGGGATGTCCTGGCCGCGATGCTTGCCGCGCTTGGTCAGCACGATGCCGAGCGCGCGTGAGGCGACCTCGGCGTCCTCGAAAAACAATTCGTAGAAATCGCCCATCCGGTAGAACAAAAGGCAATCCGGATTGGCCGCCTTGATCTCAATGTACTGCTCCATCACCGGCGTGACGCGTCCCGCGTCCTCACGCGGCGAGGGCCCGGCGAGGGGGTCGCCGGAGGGGCCAGAGGAGAAGCCGGAGGTCACGTTCGGGCGAGCATCCATGGTGCCGCGACGCTAGCAGATGGCGCGGCTGCTTTCATCGCGGTTCGCAGGCGGCCCACAGGCGAGTGCGGCCCTAGGCTTCGGCGCGGCTCCAGGGTGCGATTCGGCGTTCGAACCATTTCAACGCGCTGGAGAGGGAGATGCCGAGGAACATCAGCACGAAGACCGGCACGAAGGTCTTGTCCATTTCGAAGACATTGGCGTAGCGCGCGATCATGTAGCCGAGCCCAGAGATCGAGGTGAAGAATTCCGCGACGATCATGCCGACGAGGCCGCGGCCAATTGCCAGGCGAACGCCCGCAGTGATGTAGGGCACCGACCACGGCAGCAGCACATTCGTCCACATCTGCATTTCGGTAACCCGGAACGAGCGAGCGACTTCGATGATGTTCTTGTCGCATTCCCGCACGCCCTGATAGGTGTTGATCAGGATCGGGAAGATCGCAAACAGGAACACGACGATGACCTTGGCGGTCATGTGGATGCCGAACCACAGCACCAGCACCGGAACCAAAGCCGCCATCGGCGTGGCGTAGAGCGCGTTGATCGGCATGTCGAGCGCCCAATCGATCGGCCGGACGCGCGCCATCAGGACCGCCAGCGGAATGCCGACCAGCAGGGCGAATCCGAGGCCGCAGAACATCACCTGCAGGCTCTGCCAGGTGTAGTAGGGAAGCTCGCCGCTGATCGTCAGGTAGAATGCCGCCGTCGCGATCTTGGACGGATAGGAGAAGAAGATCGGATTGATGAACGGGCCTACGATCTCCCACAGAATGAGGATGAAGGCGAGGAACCCGTAGCGGTAGATTGCCGGACGTTGCCAGATCGAGGCCGGTCTCTCGGCAGTGGACGCAGGCATGGCGGGCGCGACGTCGGCGGCGCTCGGCGGGGCTTCGTGAATGACGGTCATCCCGGTTCTCCGCGGAGCTGGCCGGCGGCTCTCGATGCGACACGCGCGTCAAGAGCCGCTAACGACGGGCAACGGGTCGTCCTTAACTCGCTTCAGACATGCAGACCGGCCCCTTCCATTCGCCGAGTTCCTTGATGGCTTTCTCCGCGAACGAGAGGTCGACGAGGTTGTCGTAGGTCGGCGCCTTGTCCTTGTCGATATTGCCGACGCGCACCATGACGCCGGTAGTGTAGGCGATCCGCTCCTTGGAGAGACCGAAGTTGGCGTCCCAGATGCATTGCTTCACCAGGAAGTCATACGAGTCCTTGACCACCGACGGCGGATAGCCGGTGTACTTGACGAGGATCGGAAGCACCTTGGCCGGATCGGTATACATCATCCGCGTCGCCTTGATGTGCGCCTTGACGAAGCCTTCCAGTGCGGCGCGCTTGGTGGCGATCGTCTTCTCCTGTGTCACCAGCACGTTGTAGAGCTGCTTGGGTTGCAGTTCCCAGAGCCGCGCGATCGCATGCAGGTCGGGCGCCTTCTGCTTGGCCAGCATTTCCTGCTCGATGTGGAGGATCGCGCTGTCGATCTGCTTGGCAACGAGCGGCGGCACGTCCTCGGACATGATGCTGACGAAATGCACTTCCTTCGGATCGATCTTGGCCTCGCGCAGCACGGCGCGCGCCAGCACGTCGGCGAAGCCGCCCGGCTCCTGGATGCCGATGCGCTTGCCCTTGAGGTCGGCGAGCGTCTTGATGTCCTTCTGCACGACCATCGAGACTTCGAGCTTCGGCGAGTTGGACACCAGCATCTTGGTGGCCGCTCCCTTGGCGCGGCCCACGATCGAGAACGGGCCGGGCGAGGACGCGATGTCGACGCTGCCAGCGACCATGGCGCGGTAGGCCTTGACCCCGCCTTCCAGTTCGACGGTTTCGAGATCGATGCCTTCCTGCTTGAAGAAGCCGAGGTCCTTGCCGACATGCAGCGGCATCAGCACGATGTTCGGCGGTGTTGTCGGCATGCCGACGACGAGCTTGGTCTGCGCATGCGCGGGGTTCGCCGACGCGAGCGCCAGCGCGGCGAGCAATGCGAAGATTGTAGGGCGTAGTGACATTGTCATCCTCCCAGATCTTCTTCCCGTTTCGATCGAACGAGATTTGGTCGCGGGCCAGGAGGGGATTCGGCCTCAAACACATTCGGCGTGACAAGTATTCCTGGCCGGCACGATCATCCGACCAAAATCGTTCAATCCAAAATAGCAAGGCGCCCGAGGATCGTGCCAGATTGTCGCAGCACGATCGGCCGTTTGCGGTCTAAATCAGCGTTTTTCACAATCCGATCAACGCGCCCGCCCGTGGAACGCGAGATCGGGGAAATGCCCTTGTGGATGGCTCGGTGATCGGGCCGCTCCAAGGTCCAAGCGAGGGATTGCGGGCCGCGCCGGCTACCAGCGGGATGAATTCAGATTGAAATCGGTTGTCCGTCGTTGCGAGTAGCGTCAGCGACGAAGCAATTCAGCTTCGGTTCTGTATCGCTTCGCGGAGCCTGTCACCGGGCCGCGCGAAGCGCGGACCCGTTGGCTCGCAATGACGCTGGCGTCTAACCCGGCGTTACTTCACCAGCTTCGTGCCGGTGATGCGCTCCAGGTTGCCGAAGTAGACCGCGTCCATCGTGGCCTTCGGCAGATTGAGCGACTCCATGATGCGCAGCGTCTCGCGCGGGAACATGGTGCCGCCTTCCGGATCGAACGGGCAGTCGGACGCGAACACGATCTTCTCCGTCGGGAAGAACTCCATTCCGGCCTTGGTGGCGGGCTCCGCCGTGAACGCCGCGGTGTCGGCATAAAAGTCCTGCTTGAAGTAGTCGAGCGGGCGTTTCTTCAGGCTCTTGCGCAGTCCGGTGTAGTCCTCGTCGGTGGTGCGCTGCCCCATCACGTCGTTGCCCGGTCCGAGGCGGCCTTCCAGCATCGGCACGACGCCAGCAAAGTGGTGGGTGATGATCTTCAGATTCGGGTTCTCGTCCATGGTCTTGGAGTAGACCAGCCGCAGCATCGCGCAGGCAGTCTCGTACGACCAGCCGAGCGTCCACCAGATCTCGTAGAGCGACTTCTTCTCGTCGATGTAGTCCGGCATCTCGGCGCCGCGGGCCGGGTGCATCCACACCGGCTTGCCGAGCTCGTTCATCTTTTTCCAGAACGGGCGGTATTCCGGCCGGTCGAGCGGCTTGCCGGCGACGTTGGTGTAGATCTGCACGCCGAGCGCGCCGTTCTTGATCGCGCGTTCGGCTTCGGCGACGCCGGCGTCGCGGGCGGCCAGCGAAAGGTGAGCGACCCAGCCAGGAAAATGATCCTTCTCCTGGGCACAGAGTTCGGCAAAACCGTCGTTGATGATTTTGCAGAACTCGTCGATGTCCTCGGGCGACTTGGCGAATTTCTCGATCGGCGGCTGCGGGTAGGACAGGATCTGCTGGTAGTCCTTGTGGCCGTCCACGATCTTCTTCCGGACGTCGACGTCATAGAGCGCCGGCAGCGAGCGCACGCGCTTGCCCATGTCCTTGTAGTCGCCGGCGACCTCGTTCAGCTTGTCGAAAAACTTCTTCGGAAAGAAATGCGTGTAGGCGTCGATCCGCATCTGCGGGTCCTCCGGCTCATCTTGGATGGTAATGGCGCGGGCGCGGGCCCACGCGCTGTGACAGGTCAGCCGGGGTGTTGTTACCCGCTTGATGCACCGGAGTCCATTCCGGCAACCTTGCGGGTCTGCCCCGTAGGCATAAGTACCCCGGCGGTCGTAAGCGCGCGGTTACTCGGCCGCGATGCCGAGCGCGTTCTGACGGTCGAGGCCGGCAAGGCAGCGCGCCAGGGCGTCGCCGTCGGGGTCGGCCAGCGCCGCGACCCGGGCGCTCGCCACCGCGTCCGGGCCCAGCCGCAGCGAAATCTGCCCCGCCAGCACCGGCCGGACCACCCGGTCCTCGATCTGCCGGAAGTTCTCCGAGCCGCGCTTGTGGGTGTCGCCATAGCCCTTGATGAGGCGCGCACATTCCGCCACCTCCAGCGCCAGATCGCTTGAGATTTGTGCCGACTGCTGGATCAGTCCGAGCCAGGATTCGATGGCGTCCTGCTCCTGCGCAAAGCGATAGGACTTCGGCCGCCAGCGGCGCAGCTTCGCCAGCAGCCAGAAGCGCAGGAACCCGGTCACCGAGGCGGTATTGACCTCCATCCCCCAGTGCAGGCGATCGGTCCATCCGCGCCGTTCGGCCGCGGCCAATATCCTCCTGGCCAGCCAGGGCGGCAGGATCGAGCACATCTCCTCGATGCCGGGCTTGAGGAATTCGGTCACCGTATGGGGCTCGCCCGGCCCGGCGCCGATCTCGGCGGCGATGCGGTCCATCCGCGCCGGATCGATCTTGACCTCGGCGACGCGGATCACGTCCTCGTAGGACATCCGCAGCGCCAGGTGCCGCGCCACCTCCCGCAGCAGGCGGCCTCCCGCATTGGCGCGCTCGTCGGCTTTGCGGATTGGCGCCAGCCGGTCGAGATAAAGCCGCGAATAGGCTTCGTCCTGGTAGGCGAGCAGACGGCGCACGCCCTCGGCGACGATATCCCGCGCGGGCGCCGGCATGGCGGCGACCGTGGGCAGCAGTGCGGAGGGGATCGGCCGGGCGGACGGCGCATCCGGACGCTGGTTACCGGCGGGCATTGCGATTGCACCTGCGTGCCGCGCCGTGTCGAGGCCGGCCCGAAAACCCTTGAGGTTGCTGTCCACCGCCTTGCCGTCGGCGCGGATCGCGGCTTCCAAGGCGTCAGCCGGAATGGGCAGTCGGCCGCCGCCGGCGAGCAGGCCCAGCATGACGGCGTTGATCATGGCACCGCTTTGCCGCGCCAGCGTTTCCATGTGGACCAGCAGGTGGGACTGCGCGTGCTCCGCGATGGCTTTGGTCAGGCGTGCGTTGTCGAGGCGGCCGTCGCCCATCGCGATGCGCTCCGTCACCAGGTAGGAGCGGCCGGTCGAGGCGATCATGGTGGTGCGATCAGGGGTGACGAATCCGGACGCGACGCAGCGGCCGGCTTCCAGAAGTTCGCTCGCCAGCACGATGTCGACGTCGCCGATGCCCGGCGCGAGCGCGAGCACCGGCTGTCGGCCGCCGAGTTCGGCAGCCGGCACCGGCACCATCTCGATGTAGTAGGTGGTGGCGCCGGTGCGCTGCGCCACGCCGGGGATCGAGGTCGATTGCACCGGGAAGCCGCAGCGGGTCGCCGCGCTCACGATCCAGTCGGTCAGCACGCCGCCACCTTCGCCGCCAAGCGCGGCGATCAGGATGGTGATGGGGCGCGGCGCGGTCATCGTGCGACCTCAAGTGCCGAATTCACGATCCTCGAAGCATGGCCGCATGTTCTGGTCGCGCGGCCATCCTTCGAGACGCATCGCTTCGCGATGCTCCTCAGGATGAGGTTCATGCGCGCACCTCCGCGTGGCGGTTGAACCAGCCGATGACGGCGCGGCGCATGCGATGCAGCGTGCGGTCCCACCAGTTCGGATTGCGCACGACTTCGGCACGATAGAACGATGGACAAAGGACGGCGGCGTGCGCGACTTCGCCGCACAGCCCGCAGCCGACGCAGCTTTCGATCACCGTGGTCACCGGCTCGGTGCGCAGCGGGTCGGGGTTGGGCTTCACCGTCAGCGACGGGCAGGCCGACAGCCGGATACACGAGTGGTCGCCGGTGCAGATCACGTCGTCGACGCCGAACTTCACGCGGGTCACGCGCGCGCCTCGCTTGAGCTTCTCGGCATCCTCGGCGCGCACCCGGCGCTGTCGCACCAGTTGGCATTCGCCGTCGGCGATGATCACCTTGAGGCCGCGCTCGGCGGTGCGCATCGCTTCCTTCAGCGTCTTGACCATATTGGAGACGCCGTAGGTCCCCACCGTGCGCAGCCATTTGACCCCGAACGATCGCAACGTCTGCTCGATCGTCATCCCGGTCGGGGTGCCGCTGCGGTTTCCTCCGCTCGACGGCAGATATTGCTGGCCGGTCGCCGAGGCGTAGCCGTTCTGCATCACGATCAGCACGCCGTCGCCCTTGTTGAACAGGTTCGAGGCGACGCCGGTGATCAGCCCGTTGTGCCAGAACCCGCCGTCGCCCATCACCGAAATGGGGCGTCGCTCCATGTTGGGTGTGACGGCGGCGGCGCTGGCGAGCGACATGCCGTAACCGAGGATCGAATTGCCGAGCGAGAACGGCGCGAAGGTCGCGAACGAATGGCAACCGATGTCGGCGCTGATATGGGTCGGGCCAAGCTCGCGCTGCATCAGCTTGATCGCCGTGAACACCGGACGTTCCGGGCAGCCGGTGCAGAAGTTCGGCGGCCGCGGCGGTGCCTCGCCAACCGAAGCAGCGGCGGGGGCTCTGTGCGCAAACATCTGCTTGACGCGCGCCGCAATGGCGTCGGCGTCGATGCCCGCAGGCCGGGTTTCGGTGACGAAGGCGGCGAGACCTTTGATCAGCGGCTCGGACTGGTATTCGCCGGTCGCCGGCAGGCAACCCTTGCCGAGTACGCGGGTCTGGAGATCGACGCGGCGCAGTTCGACGTTGAGCTTGTCCTCGATGTAGGCGGGCGAGCCTTCCTCGACCACCAGCACGGCGCGTTTGCCGATGCAGAAGCTGCGCAGTTCCTCGGGCACCAGCGGATAGACGACGTTGAGAACGAGGATCGGCACGCGCGAGGCACCGTAGTGATCGGCCAGATCGAGCCTGGCCAGCGCGCGCAGCACGCTGTTGGTGAGTCCGCCCATGACGACGATGCCGACATCGTCGAGATCGCCGGGGATCACTTCGTTGAGCTTGCGCTCGCGGATGAATTTCTGCGCGGCGGGCAACCGCTCTTCGATCTTCAGCCGTTCCTGCAAGAAGGTGACCGGCGGATGCGCGAGCCTGCCATAGTCGAAGCGCGGTGGTCCGGCGAGGCGGTTCTGGCCCGAGTTGATGCCGCGGCGGTTGTTCTTGGCGGTGAATGCGCCGGTGACGTGGCAGGCGCGGATGCGAAGCTCCAGCATGACCGGGGCGTGGCTCGCTTCGGAGAGTTCGAAACCTTGCTCGACCATGCGGACGATGGTGGGGAGGTCGGGGCGGGGATCGAGCAGCCACATCGAGGATTTCATCGCGTAGGCGTAGGAGCGCTCCTGGATGACGCTCGCGCCTTCGCCGTAATCCTCGCCGAGGATGATCATCGCACCGCCGACCACGCCCGGGGAGGCGAGGTTGGAGAGCGCATCGGCGGCCACGTTGGTGCCGACGATCGACTTCCAGGTGACCGCGCCGCGCAGCGGATAGTTGATCGAGGCGCCCAGCATGGCGGCGGCCGAGGCCTCGTTGGTGCAGGTCTCCAGATGCACGCCGAGATCGCCGATGATGTCCTCGGCATCGACCAGCACGTCGAGCAGATGTGAGACCGGCGCGCCCTGATAGCCGCCGACATAGCTCACGCCGGATTGCAGCAGCGCCTTGGTGACCGCGAGGATGCCTTCGCCGTGAAAGGTCTCGCCGTCGCCGAGCTTGAGCGCCTGCACTTCTTTCTTGAACGATCGTTCCATCGCCGGATCCCGGATCCGAACCGGTTGTACAGGTTCCAATCAGGGGTACATCTATAACGATGGGCCTGTGAATGCTACTCGGACGACAAAGGCGGTGTGAGCCTCTCCCTTGTGGAGAGGGTGGTTCCGAGCGGAGCGAGGAACCGGATGAGGGGTGTTCTCAGCGACTTCGAAGAAACCCCTCACCCGGCCCGGACCTTCGGTCCTCGTCACCCTCTCCCGCAAGGGGGAGAGGGCGGCGGAGTTCGCGGAGAGCAGATTAAGCGAACGGCACCGGCGCGGCGAAGTCAAAACATCCCGTTGGTGTTGGCGGCCTTCTCGGGGATCGGCTGGACTACGTCCCAGTGCTCGACGACCTTGCCGTTTTCCAGCCGGAAGATGTCGATGATGGCGTTGCCGCGGGTGCCCGGCTCGCGCACCGCATGGACGTGCACGATGACGTAGTCACCGTCGGCGAAGATGCGCTTGATCTCGCTCTTGTTGTTCGGGAACTTGTCCTTGAGGAAGGCGATGAAGCCCTTGAGGCCCTCCGGCCCGTCCGCCGCAGACGGGTTGTGCTGGATGTATTTCGAGCCGAGATATTTCGACGCTTCCGCGAAGTCCTTCTTGTTGAGCGCCGCTTCGTAGAGCGCTCTCACGGTCTTCTTGTTCTCCTCCATCTGTTTGGCATCGGCGGCATGTCCAGGGACCGCGAATGCGAACGCCGCGATCGCGGCGGCGCCGGCAACGAGCGTCAGTCGAAACATGGTCACCTCCCATTGTTCGAACGATGAAAGTCACATCATCTTCGACGGCAGCCACAGCGCAATCATCGGAAAGGCGATGAGGATGATCAACCGGATAATGTCGGTGATGATGAACGGCAGCACGCCATAGAAGATGGTCGATATCTTCACGTCCTCCACCACGCTTTTTATCACGAAGATGTTCATGCCGACCGGCGGATGGATGAGCCCGAGTTCGACCGTCACCACGACGATGACGCCGAACCAGATCGGGTCGAAGCCGAGCTCCTTGATGACCGGGAAGACGATCGGCACCGTCAGGATGATCATGGCGAGCGCATCCATCAGGCATCCGAGCACCAGATAGAGGAGCATGATCAAAGCCAGCACGCCGTACCTGCCGAGGCCGAGCTCAGTCAGGAACATGGTCACCTTCTGCGGCGTCTGCGTCACGGTCAGGAAGTAGCCGAACAGGATCGCGCCGATCAGCACGGTGAACACCGCCGCGGTGGTACGGGTTGCCTCCAGCAGCGAGCGGCGGATGTCGCCGCGCGACAGGCGTCCGCGGATGAGCCCGATAATGAACGCGCCGGCCGCGCCGCAGCCGGCAGCCTCGGTGGCGGTGAACAAGCCGCCGTAAATGCCGCCGATCACGAAGGCGAACAGCAGCAGGGTCGCCCAGATATCCTTCACCGCGTCGAGGCGTTCCGACCACGATGACCGTTGGCCCGACGGCAGGTAGCCCGGTCGCGCATAGCCGATCAGGGTGATGGTGAGCATGTACATGGCGAGCGCGAGCGCGCCCGGCAGAATTCCGGCGATGAACAGCTTGCCGACGTCCTGCTCGGTGATGAGCCCGTAGACCGCGAACACGGTCGAGGGCGGGATCATGATGCCGAGCGTCCCGCCGGCGGCGATCACGCCGGTCGCGAACGACTGCGGATACTTGAAGCGCAGCATTTCCGGATAGGCGACGCGGGAGAACGTTGCTGCGGTCGCGACCGACGAGCCGCAGATCGCCGCGAAGCCGCCGCAGGCGGCGATCGTCGCGACGCCCAGGCCGCCGCGCAGATGGCCGAGGAAGGCGTTGCCGGCGCGAAACAGCTCTCGGCTCATGCCAGACGTGGTGGCGAACGATCCCATCAGCAGGAACATCGGCACCACGGCGAAATTGAAGTCCGTCACCATGCGCATCGAGGTCTGCCCGACCATCTTCAGCGCCGGCCCGGCGCCGACGATATGGGCGAAGCCGGTGACGCCGACGAGGCCCATCGCCATGCCGACCGGCACCCGCAACAGCATCAGCACGAACAGTGAGACAAAGCCAATTACTGCAACGAGGTCGTCACTCATTTGGACTGTCTCATTCGACCGGCTTGATCTGGTACCGGCCGCCAAGCAGCTCGGGATAGAAGATCAGCCGGTAGGTCCGCACCGCGATCAGCAGCACCGCCGCAGCGTCGCCGAGCCAGGCCATCAGGAAGAACGGCCAGGTCGGCAGCCTCAGATCGAAGGTCAGGACGTTATCGTTGTACGTACTCACCACTTTGTCGAACAGCGTGTAAGTCTGCACCGCCACGACGAACAGCAGCACCAGCGTGGCGAATATGTCCATCGCGCGCTGCAGCTTCGGCCCGACATTGGCGTAGACCAGGTCGACGGTGATGTGAGTGCCGCGATAGCTGGTCGCGGCAATTCCCCAGAAGATCAGGATGCCGAGCAGCAGGCGGCCGAAGTCGTAGCTGTCCGGGATCGAGTAGCTGAAGAAATACCGCAGGATCACGATCACGAACGTGTCGGCGGCAACGAGCCCGACGAAGAACGCCGCAATCAGCTCGATGCCGTCGATGAACCGGTCCATCGGATTGCGGACGAGGAGGTCGGCGCCGAGGGCCACGTCGAGCGGCACGGGCTCGCCTTGCGCCCCGCGATCCGGTTGATCGGGCTGGGTCATCCGGCCTGGGCTCCGCCGGTGCGATGGTCGCCGCGGATATTGCGGCGATCGCCGCGCAGCCCGCAGCCACGCAAAACGGCGGCGAGATTCTCGCCGCCGTCTTCATTCGCTCGTACGCGCCCCCCGGTCATGCATCACCCCGCCGGCGGTCAGTAGCCGGCCTTGTACTGGGCGAGGGAGTTCTTGAGTTCCTGCATCACCACGTCCGGGTCGTTGCCGGTCTTGCGGACGGCGTCGGCCCACTGCTTTTGCAGCGGCTCGGCCGATTTGCGCCACTCGCCAAGCTGCTCGGCGGTGATTGGATAGACCTCGTGGCCCGGCAACGCCTTCACCTTCTCGAGGCCAGCGCGTTCGTAAGTGGCCCACGGATCGGCGAACCGGCCGGCCCATTCGGTGGTGCAGTGGTCGTCGATCACCTTCTTCTGCGCCGGCGACATCGCCGCGTAGGTCTTCGGGCTCATCAGCCACTGGAACGTGACGGTGTGGAGCGGCGCGTCCATATGGTACTTGGTGACCTTGTCGACGCCGAGCAGTGGCACCGATCCCCACGGGAAGGTGACGGCCTCGGCCACGCCCTTCTCCATGACGTCGCGCACTTCGGTAGCGCTCGCCTGCACGTTGCTGCCGCCGAGCAGCGTCACCCAGGCGGCGACGGTGCCCTGCGACGGCCGCACCTTCATGCCTTTGATGTCACTCGGCAGCACGATCTTCTTGTTCTTCGAATGCCACGTCAGCGGATCGAGGATGAACGAGAAGCAGTACTTCACATCCTTCATCTCGCTCGCGGCATACTTGCGATACCAGGCGTCGATCGCCCGGATGCCGCCCTTGGCGTCGCCCACCAGGAAGGGAAGCTCGCCGGCGGCGATGATCGGGAAGCGGCCCGGCTGATAGCCCGGGTTGACATAGGTCAGGTCGGCGATGCCGTCGCGCGCCATGTCATAGTGGTCGAACGCCTTGCCGAGCTGCTGCGAGGGATAGATCTTGAACTTGATGGTGCCGTTCGACGCCTTCTCAACCGAGGAACCCCAATCCTGCATCGCCTTCTGCAGCGGGTGCGTCGGCGGTACCCAGTGCGACAGCTTGAGGTCGATGGTCTTGTCCTGGGCCGATGCCGGCGCCGCGAGCAGGACCGCCAGTCCCGCCGATGCAACCAACGTTGCGATCCGATGTTTGGCATGATGCTGGTGCATCGCTCTCCTCCGTGGCTTCTGCTTGGGCTGCGGGGCAGCCATTCGCTGCATTCAGCCCCAAGTCGAGAACACTGTAAAGGTGACGTTCGTACGACCATTGTCGCGGCGGCTCAAAGCGCGTCATCGCGTCGCGCGCAATGCGCGAGTCTCGGCGCATGGGTGCCCACCTCGCGATTCCGGCGTCTGAACTGGCGCCACTCGTCGAATTGGTCTATGCGGAAGCGATCATGCGGGCCGCTGAGCGCGACCTGCGCGGGATCGAGGCGGAACGATCGTGGACGGTAAGAGCGTTAAGGATTCCGCAGCGCCGGCAGCCCAGGCGCAACTTCACAAGAAGATGCTGCAACTGCTGAGCAGCCTGTGGGTGACGCGGGCGGTCGGATCGTTTGCGCGCCTCGGTCTTGCCGACGTCATGGCGGAGGGCGTCGAGGATCACGCGGCCATCGCGGCCGCGCGGGGGCTTGTGCCGGATCGGGTTTATCGCCTGCTCCGTGCGCTTTCGACCGTCGGTGTCGTCAGCGAACCCGAGCGCGGACGATTCGTGCTGACGCCGCTCGGCCGCCTGCTCGGCACGGAAGCGACCGGCACGATGCGGACCACCGCGATCTATCTCAATGACTACTTCGCCGACATGTGGATGCATCTCGATGATGCGCTGGCCGGCGATAAGACCGCCTTCGAAGCGCTCAAGGGCCGGCCGTTCTTCGACTGGCTCGGCGAGCAGCCGGCCGAAGCCAAGCGCTTCAACCGCATGATGTTCGAGGTGCACGGCCCGGAGACGCCGGCGATCGTTGCCGCCTACGACTTCTCGACCTTCGAGCACATCGTGGATATCGGCGGCGGCAACGGCGCATTGCTGTCGGCGATCCTGGCCGCGTATCCCAACCGCCACGCGACGCTGTTCGACATGGCGGAAGCGGTCGCCGCTGCCCGGCGGGGCGAAGGCGGGCCGCTGCCCGGCGTGAACTTCGAGACCGGCAACGTGTTCGAGACCGCGCCCGCGGGCGGCGACGCCTACCTCATCCGCCACCTGCTTCACGACTACGACGACCCGGAGTGCCTGAAAATTCTCGGGCACGTCCGCCGCGCCATGCAGCCGCACGCGCGGGTGCTGGCGCTGGAAGCGCCGCTGCCCTCCGACGACAGTCCCGGCCCGGGCCGGTGGCTCGATTTGCAGGTCATGGTGCTGTGTGGAGGCCGCGAGCGCACCGTCGAAGAATACGCCCGGCTGTTCGATCAGGTGGGTCTGCGGCTGTCGCGCACGATCCCGACCCGGCACCCGGCCATGACCGTCATCGAGGCGGTCGCCGCCGACGCGCCGCCCGCGTGATGTCCGCGGCACCGGAGGGACAGGTGATCCGGCGGCGGCACGTCATCTATGTCGAGGGCTACGATCCGCAGGGTGCCAAGGGATATTACCGCCTGTTCGAGCGCGGCTGGTCGCGCTTCCTGAAGCTCTGGCCGTTGCGGGCGCTGCTCGGTCCGCTGGCGGTGGAATCGCGAGACTTCGCGCGCTGGGACGTCGAACTGGCGGGACCCAATTGGACGGTCGACACCCGCTACGACTTCCTGCGGCAGGAGCACATCATTCGCGGCAACATGGCGGAGCCGTTGTGGCGGCAGTTGCCGCGTGCGATGGCTTGGGCGGCTGACTACATTTTGAGCGGAGCGCTCTTCCGCGTCATGCGGGCGTCGGGCTATTTCGGCTCGGTCCTGCTCTACTTCCAGACGATGCTGCTGCTCTGGCTCGGCCTGTCGATCGCCGGCGGCTGGCTCGCGGGGCTCGCGGCTTCGCACTTTGCGGGGGTGCCGCTCGCTGGCAACATCGTGATCGGCACCGGCATCGCGCTCATCAACTTCGTGCTGTTACGGCAGCTCGCGCTGCGCTGGTTCGTCATTCAGATCAATAATCATTGGCCTCACTTATGCGCGTTCGCGCGTGGCGAACCGACGTGTTTCGATGCACCGATCGAGGCCTGTGCCCAGCGTCTCGTCGCAGCGGCAAAGGCCAACGAGGCCGACGAGATCGTGGTCATCGGCCACAGCGGCGGCGGCGCGCTGGCGCCCGCCGTTGTCGTGCGTGCGCTCGAAATCGACCCAGATGTCGGCCGCCGCGGGCCGCCGGTCGTGCTGCTGACGCTCGGGTCCATTGCGCCGGGCGCAGCGTTGCACCCGCGCGCCGGGAAACTGCGCAGCCTGTTCGGCCGAATGGCGATCGAGCCGTCGGTGCGCTGGATCGACTGCCAGACCAGGCTCGATGTGATGAATTTCTGGGACTTCGACCCGGTGTCGGGCATTGGCGTCGAGGCCGGTCCGGAGCGCTGCAATCCGCTCATTTGGAATCTGCGGCTGCGCGACATGCTGAAGGACGAATTCATCAACCGCAACCGGCTCGATTTCTTCCGGCTGCACTACCAGTTCATCATGGCGAACGACAAGCGTGCGCCCTACGACTTCTTCATGCTGGTGTGCGGCCCGCTGCCGGTGACGGAATGGGCGCGCGACCCGCTCGCCGTGCTCGACCGCTTCGCCGCCGACGGGGCCTTGTCCTCTGAGGCCAATGTCGCAAGCGCAAACGCGCGAATTTGATCGCGTTTCCCGGGCGCAGCGCAGCACGAAGTGGTGCGCTGCAGACCCGGGATCATAGCAGACACCGACTTTGGTAAGGTCCCGGATCAGCGCCGCATCACTTCGCTGCGCTCGTGCTGCGCCGCGTCCGGGACACACCGCGCGAGAGCGGTGCGTTATCCTTGGGAGAGCCGCTCGATCACCTCGCGCGGCAGCGGCGCGCTCTTCATGCCCTCCGCCCCGTCGGGATCGCCGCGTACCCAGACCCGGGTCTCAAAACCCTCGACCGCGAGCCTGCCGTTCTTGCTCAGACGGTGGCTGAGGTCGAAGCTCGAGCGGCGGATCGCCGTGACGGTGGTGTCGATCAAGACGTCGTCGCCGAACCGGGTCGGGACCAGAAATTTTGCGTGGGTGTTGACCAGCGGATGACCGGCGAAATCGTAGGCTTTCAGATACCGGTGCTTGGTCATGCCGAGCGCGCGCTCGATCAACGCCGTGGTCGATGCATCGAAGAAAGCGAGATAGCGCGGGTAGTAGACGATACCGGCCGGGTCGCAGTCGCCCCATTCGATGCGCACCGCGCGCGTGTTGACGAGCATGCTGGCAGGTTCCCCGATCGAGTCTAGCGCGGCGCCATGCGGAGCGCGCCGTCGAGGCGGATCACCTCGCCGTTGAGGTAGGTGTTCTCGATGATGTGTCGTACCAGCGAGGCGAACTGGTCGGGCCGTCCGAGCAGTTTCGGGAACGGCACCGACGCGGCGAGGCTCTTCTGCGCCTCCTCGGGCAGCGCGAACAGCATCGGCGTGTGGAAGATGCCGGGCGCGATGGCATTGACGCGGATGCCGAACTGGGCGAACTCGCGCGCCGCCGGCATCGTCAATGCGGCGACGCCGCCTTTCGACGACGCGTAGGCGGCCTGGCCGATCTGGCCCTCGAAGGCCGCGACCGAAGCGGTCGAGACGATCACGCCACGCTCGCCGTCGGCGAGCGGCGTCAGGTCCTGCATGTCGGCGGCGACGAGCCGCATCATGTTGAACGTGCCGATCAGGTTGATGTTGATGACCCGCGCAAAGTCATCGAGCGGCATTGCCCCGTAGCGCCCGACGATGCGCTTGGCCGGGCCGATGCCGGCACAGTTGATCAGGATGCGCGCCGGCCCGTGCTTGCCGCGCGCCTCGGCGAGCGCCGCGACGGCTTCATCGGCACTGGTGACGTCGCACTTGATCGCAATGCCGCCGATCTTTTTCGCCACGGCCCGCGCGCCATCGAGGTTGACGTCGAGGCAGGCGACTTTGGCGCCCGCTTGCGCCAGCATTTCCGCGGTGGCGGCGCCGAGGCCTGACGCGCCGCCGGTGACGATTGCGGCATGTCCGATGATGTTCATGGTCAATTCTTTCGGGTGGTTGCAGCCTCGGGATTCTCGATCAGCATAGCGATGCCCTGGCCGCCGCCGATGCAGGCCGACGCGATGCCGTAGCGCGCGCCGGAGCGTTGCAATTCGCGCGCCAGCGTGATGGCAAGCCGCACGCCGGTTGCTCCCAGAGGGTGACCGATGGCGATGGCGCCGCCGTTGACGTTGAGCTTCGCCTCATCGATGCCGAGTTCGCGGGCGCAGGCCATGACCTGGGCGCCGAACGCCTCGTTGATCTCGAAGCGGTCGATGTCGGCGAGTTTCAGGCCCGCGCGCTCCAGCACCGTCTTGATCGCCGGCACCGGGCCGATGCCCATGATCTCCGGCGGCACGCCGACCACCGCGCCCGCAATGACGCGGGCAAGCGGCGCCTTCCCGGACTTCTTGACGTAATCCGACGAGGCGACCAGCGCGGCGGCCGCGCCGTCGACAATGGCGGACGAGTTGCCGCCGGTCTGTACGCCGCCGAACGCCGGGCGGATTTTTTCCAGAGCCTCGAGCGGGGAGGGGCGAATGTGAGTATCGGTGGCGAGTTCCTTCTCGCCCTTCAGCTTGAGTCCACGCGGCTTGTAGTTCGCAAGCTCGAAGCTCTCGTTCGTCACCGGCGCGATCTCGCCCGCCAGGAAGCCCGACTTCTGCGCTTCGATCGCGCGGGAGAAGCTCTTGGCCGCGAATGCGTCCACCTCCGGCCGGGTGATCTGGTATTGCCGCGCGAGGTTCTCCGCCGTGTCGCCCATGTTGACGTTGGCGGAAGTGTCCATCAGCGCCTCCCAGAGGAAGTCCTTGAACTCGACCTGGCCAAGTCGGAAGCCGCCACGGTGAGTGTAGGCAGCGATCGGGTTGCGGCTCATGGATTCGGTGCCGACACAGAGCGCGACGTTGGTGCGCTGCTGCGACACCGCGTCGGACGCCTTCATGATGATCTCGATGCCGGTACCGCACACCCGCTGCACCATTTCGGCCGGCACCTCGATCGGTACACCGGAATAGAGCCCGACGTGGCGCGGCAGCACGAAGGCGTCGAAGCTCGCCTGCGCCATGTTGCCGGTGATCACCATGCCGACGTCCGCGGGCTTCACGCCCGAGCGGGCGAACACTTCGCGCGCCGCCTTGATGCCGAGGTCGGTGGGCGAGACGTTGGCCAGCGCGCCGTTGTAGTCGGCGAACGGCGTACGCACGCCGTCGAGCAGCCAGGCATCGGAGAAGGAGATGGCGATCCCGGTCATGACGGTCTCCTGGGAATGGCGTCGATCGTGACGACGCGCGGCGAGGGCGGATCGGCGTAGAGTTCGTCGACCAGATCGGCACGATGGCGCAGCACCATGCGCTGGTTGAGCGAGCCCTTGTCGGTGATCTCGCCGGCGTCAAGCGACGGTGGTTCGACCAGCAGCAGCGCCCGGCAGACGCGGTTGGAACTGCCGGTCGACTGCGCCGCGAAGCTCTTGAGCCGCGCGCCGATCTCGGCCAGCACATTGGGATGGCGGAGGATATCGGGCAACGGCGCGTCCGCCGACAGATCGCCGGCAAGACTCCGGCAAGCGGCCGGGTCGGGAAAAATCAGGATGCCGACATCGTCGCGATCGGCGCCCGCGATCACGATGTCCTTGGCGTAGGGCACAAAATGCTCGACCGCCTGCGCCCGCAGCGGCCCGACGCTGACCCAGGTGCCGGTGGCAAGCTTGAAGTCTTCGGCGGTGCGGCCGTCGAACAGCAAGCCCTGTCCCGGGTTGTCCGGGTCCTCGAATTTCAACGCGTCGCCAAGGCGGTAGAAGCCTTCCTCGTCGTAGGCCTTCGCGGTCAGTTCCGGCTGGCGCCAATAGCCCGGCGTGATGTGTGGCCCGCGCACCCGGGTATCGAGCTTGCCTTCCATCGGCACCAGCTTGAGTTCGCAGCCCGGCGGCGGCAGCCCCATGTTGGTGGAGTAGCGGCTCTCCCATACCCGCGACATCGCGAATGGCGCGGTTTCGGTCGAACCGAGCCCAGTGAGAAAGAGAATCCGCTCGCCGCAGGTCTTGATCGCGAGTTCCTTCATCTCGTCGAACACCGGCTGCGACAGTGCCGCGCCGGCGAACCAGAGCACCTTGAGGCGGCTGAAGAAGTTTCGGCGCAGTTGGTCGTCGGCGCGGAAATACGGAATGAGCGCCTCGTAGCCCCTGGGCACCGTGAAATACCAGGTGGGCGCGATCTCGCGCAGGTTGCGCACCGTCTCCTCGATCAGGCCCGGCAGCGGCTTGCCCTCGTCGATATACATCGTGCCGCCGTTCATCAGTACGAGCCCGACGTCGTGATTGCCGCCGGCGGTGTGGTGCCACGGCGCCCAGTCGACGATCACGGGCGGCTCGTCCTGAAAGAACGCCAGCGCGGTATGGATCATCACCTGGTTCGAGCACCACATGCGCTGGGTGTTGATCACGCCCTTGGGGATGCCGGTCGAGCCCGAGGTGAACAGGATTTTGGCGATGGTGTCCGGCCCGACCGCATCATGCGCCGCATCGGCGGCTGGATCGGGCGCGGCAGCGAGCAGTTCGGCGAACAGCGTCGCCGTGCGCGCAGCCGGAGGATTGCGCGTCACCACCACCTCGACGTCCGGCGCCACCGCCTGTTCGATGGCGCGTGCGAACGCGGTGCCATCCGCGGCGAAGACCAGGCCCGGTGTCAGCAGCGCGAGGATCTGCTTGAGTTTGCCGAAGTCGCTGGAGATCAGCGAGTAGGGCGGCGAGATCGGCGCATACGGAATGCCGACAAACATCGCGGCGAGCCCGAGCAGGGCGTGCTCGAGATCGTTGCCGGACAGGATCACGACCGGGCGTTCAGGCGAAAGATCGCGGCGCTTCAGGAGAGCGCTTCCGATGCGCCGCACGCTGTCGAGCGTCTGCGCGTAGCTCAGCCGCCGCCAGCCGCCGCTCGCGTCGCGCTGCGCCATGAAGGTGCGCTCGGGCGCGGTCTTCGCCCAGTACTCCAGCCGTTCGGTGAGCTTCACCGGGTAGGGCGCAAGCGGATGCGGCGAACGGATGTAGATCGTGCCGTCCGGCCGGCGGTCGAAGATCGCCTCGCGCGGGCCCAGCCGCACCGGCCGCACCGGCGCGGCATCTTCGGAGCTCAGCTCTGTCAGCGGGATCGTCATTGTCGCGTCGACCGGCTCAGCTTTTGGTATGTACGGTTTTAGGCGCGCGTTTCTCCAGGAACGCCTGCAGCCGCGCCTTGGCCTCGTCGTCGCCCTGCGCGATCGCGGCGATCAGCGCCTCGGTGAGATAGCCGCTGGCGCGATCCTGCTCGGCGATCCGCGGCAGCACGTGCATCACGGCGAAATTAGTCATCGGCGTGTTGCCGGCGATGCGCTTGGCAAGCTCGATGCCCTTGGCGAGCCCCGCGCCCGGCGGCACCAGATAATGCGAGATGCCGAGCGCCTGGCCTTCTTCGGCGCCGTAGGTATGGCCGGTCAGCATCATCTCCATCATGCGCGACACGCCGATCAGCCGCGGCACCCGCACCGAGCCGCCGCCGCCGACGAAAATCCCGCGGGTGCCTTCGGGCAGCGCATAGTAAGTCGAAGTCTCCGCCACCCGCACGTGGGTCGCCGCGGCCAGTTCGAGGCCGCCGCCGACCACCGCGCCATGCAGCACCGCCACTACGGGCACCTTGCCGAACTCGATGCGGTCAAAGGCGCGGTGCCAGGAGCGCGAATGCGCGATGCCCTGCGGGACGTTGCGCTCGGTCAGTTCGCTCAGATCGAGCCCGGCGGAGAAGTGCTCTCCCTCGGCCGCCAGCACGACCGCCTTGATGGCGTCGGGCAGCGATTCGAAGAACGCCTCGATGCCGAACACGGTCGGATCGTCGAGCGCATTACGCTTGTGCGCGCGCCTCAGCGTCAGGACCGCGATGTCGCCGCGGCGCTCGGCGCGCAGCGACGGCGGCAGTTCGATGTCGAAGCCGTCAGCCGGCTGGGCGGTGCTCACGGCTCACCCTCATGTTGCGGCGCATTTCACGGGCCGGTTCGGTGACATTTCCGCGCATGGCGGTCAAGCCGCGGACTGTCACGACTTTTGTATCGGTCACTCGCCGCTATTTGACCCTGCGGGGGCAGCCTCGTAAATAGGCGCCGGCACTACTGGATCACCGGGCAAGTTGGCATGTCGCGTTTTCTCTCGCTGGCGCAGGCCGTGGAAGAAACCATCCGGGATGGCGACGTCGTGGCGGCGGAGGGGTTTACCCACCTGATCCCGCACGCAGCTGGCCACGAGATCATCCGGCAGAAGCGCAAGCATCTCACCCTCGTCCGCATGACGCCCGACCTGATCTACGACCAGATGATCGGTATGGGCTGCGCCGACAAGCTTGTCTTCTCGTGGGTGGGCAATCCGGGCGTCGGCTCGCTACACCGTTTCCGCGATGCTTACGAGAACGGCTGGCCCACGCCGATCGCGATCGAGGAGCATTCCCACGCCGCCATGGCCAACGCCTACGAGGCGGGCGCCGCCGGGCTTCCTTGCGCGATCTTCCGCGGCTATCTCGGCGTCGACCTGCCGAAGGTCAATCCGAACATCAAGCGTATCACCTGTCCGTTCACCGGCGAGCAGCTTGCCGCGGTGCCGGCGATCCGGCCGGACGTGGCGGTGATCCATGCGCTCAGAGCCGACCGCGCAGGGAATGTACTGATCGAGGGGATCGTCGGCGTGCAGAAGGAAGCCGTACTGGCGTCGAAGCGCTCGCTGGTGACGGTCGAGGAGATCGTCGACGAGTTCGGGCCGCGCAGCCCCAACGCGGTGATCCTGCCGAACTGGACCGTCGGCGCCATCGCCTGCGTGCCCGGCGGCGCGCATCCGTCTTACGCCCACGGCTACTATGTGCGCGACAACGCGTTCTACCTCGCCTGGGACAAGATCGCCCGCGACCGCGAGACGTTCCTCGCCTGGATGAAGACGAACGTGCTGGACCAGGGCCCCGACGCGTTCGCGGTCCACGCCCGCAAGCACAAGGTGGCGGCGGAGTGACGCCCGTGTCTTATTCCAGGAGCGCAAATCTCTCCGCTCGTGCCCGCGAAAGCGGGCATCCAGTCCTTTGTGAAGGAACGTGTTTGCGAGCGGTAAGTACTGGGTCCCCGCGGGGACGAGCGGCGGAGAGAGCTGCTTCCAAACGCCTCCAGAGGTCCGGCCGATGACCCACACCGCGAACGAGATGATGGTGGTGGCGGCGGCGCGGGCGCTGCGCAACACCGATATCTGCTTCGTCGGCATCGGCATGCCGTCGGCGGCCTGCAACCTGGCGCGCCTCACCCACGCGCCGGATATCACCTTGATCTACGAGTCGGGCACCATCGGCACCAAGCCAGACGTTCTGCCGCTGTCGATCGGCGACGGCGAACTGTGCGACACCGCGCTGACCACCGTGCCGGTGCCGGAGATGTTCCGCTACTGGCTGCAGGGCGGGCGCATCACCGTGGGCTTTCTCGGCGGCGCGCAGATCGATCGCTTCGCCAATCTGAACACCACGGTGGTCGGCCCCTACGACAAGCCGAAGACGCGGCTCCCCGGCGGCGGCGGCGCGCCGGAAATCGCGGTGGCCTGCGGCGAGATCTTCATCATCATGCGCCAGGCGCCGCGCAGCTTCGTCAACAAGCTCGATTTCTTCACGTCGTTCGGGCACGGCCAGGGCGGCGACGAGCGCACCCGCCTCGGCATCAAGACCAAGGGGCCGACCAAGCTGGTCACCGATTTCGCCGTGTACGAGCCCGATCCGCAGACCAAGGAAATGTCGGTGGTCTCGATCCATCCCGGCGTGACGCGCGAGCAGGTTCAGGCGAGCTGCGGCTGGCCGGTGCGCTACGCGGCCAATGTCACCGAGACGCTGCCGCCGACCGACCACGAACTGACCGTCCTGCGCGAGCTCAACGCACGCACCGCCCGCGCCCACGGCGAAGCCGCCTGAGGAACATGCAATGACCGAACTCCGTGACGTTTTCATCTGCGACGCGGCGCGCACGCCAATCGGCCGCTATGGCGGCGCGCTCGCCAAGGTGCGTACCGATGATTTGGCGGCGGTGCCGATCAAGGCTCTTCTTACTCGGCATCCCAATGTCGACTGGTCGGCGCTCGACGAAGTGGTGTTCGGCTGCGCCAACCAGGCCGGCGAGGACAACCGCAATGTCGCCCGCATGGCGCTGTTGCTGGCGGGACTGCCGGACAGCGTGCCGGGCCTGACCGTGAACCGGCTCTGCGCCTCCGGCCTCAACGCGGTGGGCGACGCCGCCCGCGCGATCCGCACTGGCGAGACCGACTTCGCGATCGCCGGCGGCGTCGAATCGATGACGCGGGCGCCGCTGGTCATGGGCAAGGCGCAGGAGGCGTTTCAGCGTTCGGCCGAAGTGTTCGACACCACGCTCGGCTGGCGCTTCATCAATCCGCTGATGAAGCAGCAGTACGGCGTCGACTCGATGGCGGAGACCGGCGAGAACGTCGCGGAGGAATATCAGGTCGCGCGCGCCGACCAGGATGCGTTTGCGTGGCGCTCGCAGCAGCGCGCCGGCAAGGCGATCGCATCGGGCTACTTCGCCGAGGAGATCGTGCCGGTCGAGGTGCCGGGCGGCAAGGCAGGCCCGGTCAAGGTCGATAAGGACGAGCATCCGCGCCCCGAGACGACGCTCGAAGGGCTCGCCAAGCTCACGCCGTTCGCGCGCAGCCCGGGCTGCGTGACTGCCGGCAATGCCTCCGGCGTCAACGACGGTGCGGCCGCCATGATCCTGGCGTCCGCCGAGGCCGCGAAGCGGCATGGCCTGACCCCTCGTGCAAGAATTCTCGGCATGGCGTCGGGCGCGGTGCCGCCGCGGGTGATGGGCATCGGGCCGGTGCCCTCGACCCGCAAGCTGATGGCCAAGCTCGGCTTCAAGATCGGCGACTTCGACTTGATCGAGCTCAACGAGGCATTCGCCTCGCAGGGGCTCGCCTGCCTGCGGCAGCTCGGCGTCGCCGACGATGCCGACTACGTCAATCCGCACGGCGGCGCGATCGCGCTCGGCCATCCGCTCGGCATGTCGGGCGCGCGGCTTGTGCTCACCGCCGTTCACGGCCTGGAGAAGCGCGGCGGCAAGCGCGCGCTTGCCACCATGTGCGTCGGCGTCGGCCAGGGCGTGTCGCTGGCGATCGAGCGGGTGTAGCGGCCCTGATGCTGAGGAGCGCCGCGCAGCGGCGCGTCTCGAAGGGCTGCCAGTATTTGTGCCGTCGTCGTCCTTCGAGATGCGTTGCTGCGCAACGCTCCTCAGGACGAGGTCGGTGATTGAGGAAGGAGACTGCCGCGTGCCCATGAGTGCTGGCTACATTCCGTTTCATCCCAACCCGTCGAAGCCGACGTACAAGCCGCCGGCGGGCGCGGTCGATGTCCATTGTCATGTGTTCGGGCCGGAGGCGGTGTTTCCTTTTGCGCCTAAGCGGAAATACACGCCTTGCGACGCGCCGAAGGAGAAGCTGTTTGCGCTCCGCGACTATCTCGGCTTCGACAAGAACGTGATCGTGCAGGCGACCTGCCACGACACCGACAACCGCGCGCTGGTCGACGCGCTCGAAAGCGCGAACGGCAAGGCCAAGGGGGTCGCGTTCGTCGACGAGAGCTTCACCGACGACGACCTCAAGGCGCTCGACCGGTCCGGCGTCAAGGGCGTGCGGTTCAACTTCATCAAGCGGCTGGTCGACTCGACGCCCAAGGACGTGATGCAGCGCATCGCCGCGCGCATCGCCGGGCTCGGCTGGCATATCGTGGTCTACTTCGAGCACGCCGACCTTGATGAAATGGGCCCGTTCCTGAAATCGCTGCCGACCACGCTGGTGTTCGACCACATGGCCTGCCCGAACGTCCGCGAGGGCGTCGACGGCAAGCACTTTCAGAACTGGCTCAAGGCGCTGGATGAGAACAAGGACTGGATCACCAAGGTGACCTGTCCCGAGCGGTTCACCGTCGCCGGCCCGCCCTACGACGACGTCGTGCCGTTCGCGCGCGCCATCGTCGAGCGGTTCCCCGACCGGGTGATCTGGGGCACCGATTGGCCGCATCCGAACATGCCGAAGGAGGCGCCGGACGACGGCGTCCTGGTCGACATGATCCCGAAGATCGCGCCGACAGCCGCACAGCAACGGGCGCTGCTGGTCGACAACCCGATGCGACTCTATTGGAGCTGACGCTCAAATTATCACTGTGACCCTCTCCGTTCGTCCCCGTGAAAGCGGGGACCCAGAGCAACGCATTCGGTATTTGTGGCACTGGGTCCCCGCGTCCGCGGGGACGAACGGAGAGAGAGCGATCCCCCATGAAACGAAGCCTGTGCTAGCGACGCGCCGTCCGTAGCGCGGGCTTCGCGTTGCGGCGATGCGCCCGCTGGTTCATGTGGACGCGCAGTGATAGCGTTCGCGCCGAATGCTGTTCAACGATCGCACAATGGATTCACGAGGGAGTGACGCATGCGACCTACCAGGCTTACGTTGGTCTTCGCCATCTTCGCGGCACTTGTGCTGGTGCCTGCTGCCGCGGTGGCGCAGTCGACCTACCCGAGCCGCGTCATCAGGATCGTGGTGCCGTTCCCGGCCGGCGGCGCGACCGACGTCTTTGCCCGGCATTATGCGCAGCGCATGTCGGGGCTGCTCGGCCAGCAGGTCATCGTCGAGAACAAGTCCGGCGCGGCCGGCACCATCGGCACGCTCGATGTCGCCCGCTCGGAGCCGAACGGCTACACCATGCTGTTCGGTACCGCCTCGATCTTTGCGCTTTATAATTCGATGTCGAAGAACCCGAAGTTCGACGTCCTGAAGGACTTCATCCCGATCGCCGAATTGGGCGCCTCGCCGGTTACCTTCGATGCGCATCCCAAGACTCCCGGAGATTTCAAGGCCATCGTCGCCCGCGCCAAGGCCAATCCGGGCAAGCTGCAATACGGCTCGCCCGGCACCGGGACGTTCCTGCATCTCGCCGCCGAGCGGCTGAAGCAGGAGGTAGGCGGCCTCGACATCACGCATATTCCCTACCGCGGTGGCGGACCTGCGATGGCCGACCTGGTCGCCGGACAGATTCCCCTGGCGGTCGACGCGGTCAGCACGTCGCTGCAGCATCATCGCGAGGGCCGGGTGCGCATCCTCGCGGTGGCATCCGCGAAGCGCTCGCCGCTCCTGCCCGAGGTTCCGACCTTCGATGAGGCGCTTGGTACCAAGGGCTTCGTCGCGACGTTGTGGAATGCGGTCGCGGTCCCAGCCGGCACCCCGGCGGATGTGGTCGACAAGCTGCACGATGCGACGAACAAAGTGCTGGCCGATAAGTCGTTTGCCGAACAGATGATCAAGATCGGCATCGAAACGTCGCCGCCGAGGACGCTGAAAGAGACGCGCGAATTCATCGCCCAGGAGCAGGCGCGCTGGAAGCCGGTGGTCGAGGCCGCCGGGGTCAGTTCGGACTGATTCCAAGAGGGCTTCCAAGGCGTCGCCGGCGGCAGGCTCTCCGGTGACGCCGGCTCGTTCCGTGGCGGCGGGGTTTCGTTGCAATGCCCCGCCAAGCGATATATGTCAGGCTCAAAATCGACTGAGCCGCATCGCGTCCGGCTGCGTCCCGGCCGCCCACGGAGACTTCGCCATGACCCGCAAGGAGCAGGCCTACGACGACATTCCCGGCACCTTCGTGTTCGATGCCGAGCGCTCGCGGCAGGGCTACAGCATCAACATGTTCTGCATGTCGCTGATGAAGGACGAGAACCGCAAGGCCTTCAAGGCGGACGAGGCCGGCTACCTGAAGCGCTTTCACCTCACGCCGGCGCAGGAAGACGCCATCCTCAAGCGTGACTACAACCGCATGCTGGAACTCGGCGGCAACATCTATTTCACCGCCAAGCTCGGTGCCACCGACGGCCACTCCTTCCAGCACCTCGCCGCGGTGATGACCGGCTCATCCCAGCCGGACTACGCCTCGATGATGCTGGCCGGCGGCCGTTCAGTCGAAGGCAACCGCAGCCGGACCGGCAAGGCGAAACCGGCCAGGCTGATCGCCGAGGCGGAGCCGAAGGCGAAGGCTGCCAGGGGCAAGACCAAGGTCGCCGCCAAAGCCAAGGTCGCCGCCAAGGCAAAGTCCAAATCGAAAGCCAAGTTGAAATCCAAGTCGAAGCCGAAATCCAAATCCTCAGCCAGACGGAAGTGACATCGTGGCCAAGATCATCGCAGGCATCGGATCGTCGCACGTTCCCGCGATCGGCGCGGCGCTCGACAACAACAAGACCGAGGA
>JBFXEX010000041.1:0-42771 GCA_050179645.1 Xanthobacteraceae bacterium
ATGCCAAGGCTCGGGCGGACCGCCGAGCCGCGCGACGTCCATCAAGGCGGTCAAGCCGAGGTGTTCGCGCCGGCGCAGCGCCAGCAGGCCCTTGGCGACGAAGGCGCGGTTAAGCCCCTTGAGCGGCACGACGTCCGCCACGGTGCCAAGCGCGACCAGATGCAGCGCGCCAAGCAGGTCCGGCTCCCCCCGCGCTTCGGTCCAGAAGCCGCGTCGGCGCAATTCGCGGTTGACGGCGACGACGGTCATGAACACGAGACCGACCGCGGCGAGATGACCGAGGCCGGAAAGATCGTCGAGCCGGTTCGGGTTCACCACCGCGAGCGCAGGCGGCAGCACTTCGTCGGCAAGATGATGGTCGATCACGATCACGTCCATGCCGAGCCGTTTCGCCTCGGCGAGCGGTTCGTGGCTGGTGGTGCCGCAATCGACCGTGATCAGCAGCGTTGCGCCCCGGGCAGCCAGCGCACGCACTGCCTCGGCGTTGGGGCCGTAACCCTCGAACAGCCGATCCGGGATATGGATCAGCGGAGCGAGCCCGGCATGGCGCAGGAAGCGCGCCAGGGTCGCGGCCGAGGTGGCGCCGTCCACGTCGTAGTCGCCGAAGATCGCGACGCTCTCGCCGCGCATCACCGCGTCGGCGATGCGCGCCGCCGCATCCTCCAAACCGGCAAGCGAATGCGGGTCGGGCATCAGCGCGCGCACGGTCGGATCGAGGAAGCTCGGCACGTCCTCCACGGCGACGCCGCGCCCGGCCAGGACGCGGGCCAGGAGTTCCGGCACGTTGTCGTGGCGCTGCGCGATGGCGAGCGCCTGCGCTGCGCCGCGCTCGTCGAGCCGGTCGCGCCAGGCACGCCCACACGCCGAGTGTTCGACGCCGAGGAACAGGCGCCGGGACGAAGCTTCCGGGAATTGGGCCGCCATGTTCATGACCGCGAATCACCCTCAGAAAAGCCGACGATACTGGATGAAGCCGGAGCGTTGCGCGACCTTGTCGTAGAGCGCGCGGGCGCCGGTATTGGTCTCGTGGGTCAGCCAGTAGATGCGGCTCGCACCCGCATCCCGCGCGGCCCGCTCCACCGCAGCGATCAGCCGGCGCCCAAGTCCGCGCCCGCGCGCCGCCTCGGCGACGAACAGGTCCTGTAAATAGCAGTAGTTGCCGATGCTCCAGCACGAGCGGTGGAAAATATAGTGCGCGATCCCGCAAAGTCTGCCGCCGACATAGACACCGAGCGCCCCCATTGGCTCGGCCGGATCGTGCAGCCGCCCCCAAGTTGCGGTCGTGGCGCTCTCGGGAATGTCGGTTTCGTAAAACACCTGGTAGCCGCGCCACAGCGGTTCCCAGTCGGCGCGCTCGTCCGGCCGCAGCGGGCGGACTATGATGTCGTCGAAGGCTCGATCCGCCGTCATCGCCAAGCGCCCTGTGGCGCGAGCTATCCCGCCACCTCGGCGTGGATGCGCAAGAGCTCCGGGATTGTATCAGGGGCGCGTCGCCCGAAGCCGCATTCGGTTGCGATCGAGAAATTCTGCACATGTTTTTCCGCCGCCGCGAGGCGGCGGCGCGTCCCCGCAACGCCGTCGGTGTGGTGCACCAGCCCGAGGCACAGCTCGGTCTCCGGCGGCAGCCTGAGCCGGCTGAGCGGCGCGAAATAGGCGTCGTCGTCGCGATCGCGCGGCACCGGCATGTGGATGAGCTCGATCGGCCGCTCGATTTCGGCGCACAGCAGGTTGGCGACGTCGACCATATCGCCCATGTCGATCGGCTCGATCACGTGCTTATGGTTGGAGTCGCCGTAGCAGAAGTGGAACATCAGCTCGATGTCGTCGGGGACGTGGTTGGCGAGTTTCACGAGAATGTCGCCGAAGCTGGCAAGCATCGCGTCGCGGTCATGGCCATAGGCATTCGGCTCGTTGCGCTGCAGTCGCGCGAACACCGCCGAGGCGACGTCGAACTGGATCGCCAGGTCACCGTGCGGGATGGCGGCGGCGAGCCGGTCGATCTCGCGCATGAGCGCTTCATTGTAGATCGGATCGAGCGGCGCATGCAGGTCGTCCTGCAGGAACAGCCACAGCACGGAGTGCGCCGGGACGAGATCGACCTGGAAGCGGCACTGGGCCGGGATCACGCCTTGCCGCTTGAGCCGCGCGAATTCGCCGTAGGAGCGGATCGCAGTGTCGGCATAGAGCAAATTGTCGAAACGAACGTCGGCGGGCGTCTTGCCGGGCTTGAGACGGTAGCGCGTGCGGCCGGGGGCGGTCGCGTGCAGGCGAAAGACCTCGTCGGACTTCTCCAGCGCCGGGTTATTGGCGAACACCGCCTCCAGATGCGCGATCCAGTCGCTGCGTTCGCCGGTTTCGCCGTCAGGGATGCGCCTGAGCCGCGGCCCGAGCGCCTCGCTCACAGTCGTGAACACGGTCGTGGCATCGGCGAGCGGCACACTGCCGACCAGATGAACGTGGCGTGCGGGCATTGGGCGTTTCCTATTGTTTCTGTTGTCGAGGCGACCGGCTTGACTGTGCAAATGCTCATGAAGCGTCTTGCATGGCTCGACGGCCGAACGGCTCCCCTCCCCCGCGAAGCGGTGGAGGGTCGGGGTGGAGCGTCGAGCAGGTCGCAGCGCCCCACCCCGGCGGCTCGACCGAGTACCACGCCACCAGCCTACTCGACCGTGCGCAATGCACTCTCCAGCGGCGTCAGACCGAGCCAGCGTTCGCACAGCGGCATGGTCTGCAGATAGACCTGCCGGGATTCCCTGCGTGCCTGACCCGCCGTCGCAAGCTCGTCGATCACCTCGACCAGCGCAGCCGACGCAGCCGCGCAGCCGCGGCGCACCGGCCTGACGGCGTTGCGGCAGCGTTCAAACAATTTGTCTTCCGCCTTCAGCAACGCCATCACCGCGATCGCCCTTTCGGCGGCGCGCGCCTGCTCCAGCAACCAATCGTACGGACGGGTGTCGAGGCCGCGGACGCGATCGGCCGTCTCGATCTCGATCTTGCGCAGTGTTTCGGCTTGCGTCTTGAGCGACGCCATCACGTCGGCCGGCGGATAGCGGCGACAGTCATAGGTCTGCGCGGCGGCCGGCGCGGTAAGCACCATCCCGACCGCCATTGCGAGGGCGAGCGCCGCGGTACCGCTCATCGCTCAATCCAGGTGGAATTTCTCGAATTGGCGGTGCTCGGCCTCAATGTAGCGGACGGTGCCAGTCGCCGAGCGCATCACCACCGTCTGGGTGCGGATGAGATTTGGCTCGAATTGCACGCCCTTGAGCATCGCACCGGTGGTCACCCCGGTCGCGGCGAACAGGCAGTCGCCCTTCACCATGTCCTCGATCAAATAGATCTTGCGCGCATCCTTGATGCCCATCTTCTTCGCGCGCTCGCGCCGCTCCTCAGTGTCGAGTACCAGCCGGCACTCCATCTGTCCGCCGATGCAGCGCAGCGCCGCCGCCGCCAGTACGCCTTCCGGCGCGCCGCCGATCCCGAGATAGATGTCGACGCCGGTGCTCTGGGGGTCGGCGGTGTGGATGACGCCTGCAACGTCGCCGTCGGTGATGAACTGCACGGAGGCGCCAGCCTTGCGCACGCCGGCAATCAGTTCGGCGTGGCGCGGCCGGTCGAGAATGAGCGCAGTGATCTCCTCCGGCTTCACGCCCTTCGCTTTGGCAAGGTTACGGATATTTTCCTCCGCCGGCGCGTCGAGCGCGACGACGCCCTTGGGATAGCCGGGACCGATGCCGATCTTCTCCATGTAGACGTCGGGGGCGTTGAGAAGCGTGCCGCCTTCGGCGATCGCGATGGTGGCGATGGCGCCCGGCATGTTCTTGGCGCACAGCGTGGTACCCTCGAGCGGATCGACCGCGATATCGACCTTCGGACCGTGCTTGGTGCCGACCTGTTCGCCAATGAACAGCATCGGCGCCTCGTCAAGCTCGCCCTCGCCGATCACCACGGTACCGTCGATCGGCAGCTTGTTGAGCTCTCGCCGCATGGCGTCGACGGCGGCCTGGTCGGAGGCCTTCTCGGCGCCGCGTCCGCGCAGCCGTGCGGCCGAGACCGCCGCACGCTCCGTGACCCGCACAATCTCGATTGTCAGGATGCGCTCCAACACCTGATGCGGTTGAACGGTGATGGTCGGCATTGCGAGCCCCGCTGCTGTGTTCATGGTGTCCCTGCCAGGGACACCCCCTGGCGGAGCCCGGCATTCTTGCCGTCACGCCTTATCATGCCTGTGTCCTAGCGGTGAAACTACGCGCACGGTATCCCCAGCCCAATGGTGCGCCGCAGCACAGGAACGCTATTTCGACGAATTAGTTCAGTTCTTCTCGATGCGAATGACTTGCGGCTTGCCGGAGATAACCTTATCGCGGGAGACTGCGGCAAGCGCCTTGCGCACCGCGTCCTCGGTGGTCGCATAGGTGATGAGGATCACCGGGACCGGGGCATTGCTGCGCCCGGCGAGATCGTGCCCCTCACCGCGCGGCCCGCCGTGACGCTGGACGATCGATTCCAGCGAGATGTTCTGCTGCGCGAGCCGCTTGGCGATGGTGGCGGCGGTACCGGGCCGGTCGCGCGCCAGCAGGCGGATGTAGTAGCCGCCCTCGTGACGCTGCATCGGCGCCTTGACGTTGCGCTTGAGCTTCACCACCGGACGCCCGAACGGTGCAAGCCGGATGCCGCGCGCAATGTCGGCAATGTCGGATACGACCGCGGATGCCGTAGCCATGCCGCCGGCGCCGGGACCCACTAGCGTAATCGGTGCGATGGCGTCGGCGTCGATCGTCATGGCGTTGATCACGCCCATCACTTGGGCAATCGGCGAAGCTTTGGGCACCATCGTGGGATGCACGCGCTGCTCGATGCCCTTCGCGGTCCGCAACGCAACGCCGAGCAGCTTGACGCGGTAGCCAAGCTCATCCGCCCATTCCAAATCCTCGGGCGCGATCGACGAGATGCCTTCGACATAGACCGCGGACTGATCGACCTTGGTGCCGAAGGCCAGGCTCGCCAGGATGGCGAGTTTCTGGGCGGTGTCGTGGCCTTCGACATCGAAGGTCGGATCGGCCTCGGCATAGCCGAGCCGCTGCGCCTCCGCGAGGCAGTCGGCGTAAGAGAGCTTTTCCTGCTCCATGCGAGTCAGCATGTAGTTGCAGGTGCCGTTGAGGATGCCGTAGATGCGCGCCAGCGAATTGCCAGCGAGCCCTTCGCGCAGCGTCTTGATCACCGGAATCGCGCCGCCGACCGCCGCCTCGAAGTTGAGCGCCACGCCGCTCTTCTCGGCTGCGGCGGCGAGGTCGACACCGTGCTTCGCCAGCAGCGCCTTGTTGGCGGTGACCACCGACTTGCCGGCCTTGAGCGCGGCCTTCACCGCTCCGCGAGCCGGATCGCCGGCACCGCCCATCAATTCGACGAACACGTCGATCTGGCGATCGGTGGCGAGCCGCAGCGGATCGGAAACCCAGCGCAGACGCCGCAAGTGGACCGGCCGCTTCTTGCCGCGCGAACGTGCGGTGACCGCGACCACTTCGATCGGCCGGCCGCAGCGGGCGGTGAGCGCCGCCTGCTCCTCGCCGATCATCTTCACAACGGCAGACCCGACCGTGCCGAGGCCGGCAATACCTAATCGCAACGGTTGAGCCATCGTCCGTCGTCTGCTGATGGCGACGCTTCAGCGCCGCCTGGTTGATGGCGGCGCTTTAGCGCCGTTTGGCGAGAGGGACGACGTTGTGCAACGTTTCGCCACCGGTTTCAAGGAAACGGCGGATATTGCGCGCGGCCTGGCGGATGCGCTGTTCGTTTTCGACCAGCGCGATGCGCACGAATCCTTCGCCGCGTTCGCCGAATCCGGTGCCGGGCGACACCGCGACCTCCGCTTTCTCGACCAGAAGCTTGGAGAACTCGACGCTGCCGAGCGGCTTGTAGGGATCGGGAATTGGCGCCCAGGCGAACATCGAGGCCCGCGGCGGCGGCACGTCCCAGCCGGCGCGGCCGAAGCTCTCGACCAGCACGTCGCGCCGGCCCTTGTAGATCGCGCGCATCTCGCGGATGCACTCCTCCGGTCCGTTGAGCGCCGCGGTGGCGGCGACCTGCACCGGCGTGAATGCGCCGTAGTCCAGATAGGACTTCACCCGGCCGAGCGCCGCGATGATGCGCTCATTGCCGACCGCGAACCCCATGCGCCAGCCTGGCATCGAGAAGGTCTTCGACATCGAGGTGAATTCGACCGTGATGTCCATTGCACCCGGCACCTGCAGCACCGAGGGCGGCGGTTCGTTGTCGAAATAGACCTCCGCATAGGCGAGATCGGAGAGGATGAACACGCCGTGCTTCTTCGCGAACGGCACCAGATCCTTGTAGAAATCGAGGCTGGCGGTGAACGCGGTCGGGTTCGACGGGTAGCAGACCACGACCGCGAGCGGGCTCGGGATCGAGTGCTTGATGGCGCGCTCGAGCGTCGTGAAGAACTCCGGCGTCGGCTCCGACGGCACCGAGCGGATCACGCCGCCCGCCATCAGGAAGCCGAAGGCGTGGATCGGATAGCTCGGATCGGGTACCAGCACGACGTCGCCCGGCGCAGTGATCGCCTGCGCGACGTTGGCGAAGCCCTCCTTGGAGCCGAGCGTGGCGACCACCTGGGTCTCGGGATTGAGTTTCACTCCGAAGCGGCGGCCATAATAGGCCGCCTGGGCCCGGCGCAGACCCGGGATGCCTTTGGATGACGAGTACCGGTCGGTGCGCGGCTTGCCAAGCGTCTCTTTCAACTTCTCGATGACATGAGCGGGTGCCGGCAGGTCGGGGTTGCCCATGCCGAGGTCGATGATGTCGGCGCCAGCGTTGCGCGCGATGGCCTTGGCGCGGTTGACCTCCTCGAACACGTAAGGCGGCAGACGCTTGATGCGATGAAAATCTTCCATGACCCCGGCTCCTTCAACCGGCCTGTCCGGCCGGCCGGAACAGCGCTCAAAACCTTGAACCTCGACCCCTGCCGTACCGACACCGGGCGGCGCGGTGGGCTTTTATCACGGGTTGCGGTTTGTGCCAGCGCCGGCCTTATTCCGCGCGGCAGCAAGTTCGTCCTCGAGTCTCTTCTGTTCTTTGCCGCTCAGGACGGTGTTGGTGCGCTCCGGCGGCCGATCGTGCACCGACGGATAGGCCGGCGGCGTCTCCGGCCGCTGCGGCGCATTCTCCGGAAGACCGCCGACGGCCGACGGCAAGCTTTCGCCAATGGTCGACGCGCACCCCGTCAGCACGACAACAGCCGCCAATAGCGTCCATGCGGCAAGAACGCGCCGTGGCAGCCCGCGCCGGTGCCTCACTAGCAGCATTAAGTCCGTTCCGGATTTCGCTGCCCCGTCCAAGGCACGCCGGCGGGCACTGGCCCGGATTTCCCCTGGACGCGCGAAATCGTTGTCCCTTCAAGCAATTGCCGGAAGTTTATGGCACAATATGACCAAAGCAAGGTTACGCGCGCAATTGCCGGATCAGCTAGCCGGTTGACCACCACTGGCGTCTTGCGGCTGTCGCGCGCAAAGTCCATGTGATGAAATTTGGTATGGCGGTGCAGAATTCCGCATCAGATTTGCGGGAGTTCAGAGTGCAGAGTTCTGAACCAAAGCCACGCTGGATCAATAAGTTGCTGGTGTCCTTCAATTCCGAAGTTCGCAGACGCGTGCGCCGCAGGATGTTGCGAATGTTGGAATTGGATCACTAGCCGTCCCGGGCGGAAACGGTGCAGCAAGACACTCCAGACCGAGGCAAGAACGTGAACACCCCGCCGGAACCGGTTTCGGGCGGCTCCGTCGATATTGAGGCGTTCGCCCGCAACATCGCCCGGATGGTCGAGGAGGGCGGCAAGGCGCTCGCCGCCTATATGAAGCCGCGCGAGGAAGGCCGCGTCGACGACCAGAACGCGGAAATCACCGACGTCGTCAAAACCTTCGGCAAGGTCGCCGAATACTGGCTGGCCGACCCGCAGCGCACGCTGGAGCTGCAATCGAGCCTGGGCAAGGCCTACCTCGACCTGTGGGCCAGCGCGGTCAAACGGATGGCTGGCGAGGAGGTGCCGCCGGTCGCGCAGCCCGATCCGCGCGACAAGCGGTTCGCCGATCCGGAATGGACCAGCAACCAGTTCTACGACTTCCTGAAGCAGGCCTACCTGCTGACCGTGCACTGGGCCAACCACCTGGTGGAAGACGCCAAGGGGCTCGATCCGCACACCCATCACAAGGCCGAATTCTATCTGCGCCAGATCGCCAATGCGGTCTCGCCGTCGAATTTCGTGTTGACCAATCCGGAATTGCTTCGCGAAACCTTGAGCAGCAACGCCGACAACCTGGTGCGCGGCATGCACATGCTGGCCGAGGACATCCAGGCCGGCCACGGCGAACTCAAGATCCGGCAGTCGGACGCCAAGACGTTCGAAGTCGGGCGCAACCTCGCCCTCACGCCCGGCAAGGTGATCTTCGAGAACGAGCTGTTTCAACTCATCCAGTACGCGCCGTCGACCGAGACGGTGCTCAAGCGGCCGCTACTGATCGTACCGCCGTGGATCAACAAGTTCTATATCCTCGACCTTACTCCGGAGAAGTCGTTCATCAAGTGGTGCGTCGACCAGGGGCTGACGGTGTTCGTCGTCTCCTGGGTCAATCCGGACGAGCGCCTGGCGCGGAAGACCTTCGAGGACTATGCGCGCGACGGCGTGCTCACGGCGCTCGACGTCGTCGAGCAGGCCGCAGGCGAGAGCAAGGTGCACGCCATCGGCTATTGCGTGGGCGGAACACTGCTGGCGGCGGCGCTGGCCGAAATGGCCAACCGCGGCGACGAGCGCATCGCCTCGGCGACGTTCTTTGCCGCCCAAGTAGATTTCACCTTTGCGGGCGATCTCCTGGTGTTCGTCGATGAAGAGCAGATCGCCGCGCGCGAGCGCGAAATGCAGGAGCGCGGCTATCTCGAAGGCAGCAAGATGGCACGCGCCTTCAACCTGTTGCGCTCGAACGACCTGATCTGGCCCTACGTCATCAACAATTATCTCAAGGGCAAGGAACCGGCGCCGTTCGATCTGTTGTTCTGGAACGCTGATGCGACCCGCATGCCGTCGGCCAATCATTCGTTTTATTTGCGCAACTGCTATCTCGAGAACAAGCTCACCAAGGGCGAGATGACGATCGGCGGCGACCGGCTCGACCTGCGCAAGGTGACGATCCCGATCTACAATCTCGCCACCCGCGAGGACCACATCGCGCCGGCGAAATCGGTGATGCTCGGATCGCAGTTCTTCGGCGGGCCGGTGCGGTTCGTGGTGGCGGGCTCGGGTCACATCGCCGGCGTGGTCAACCCGCCGGTGAAGAAGAAGTACCAGTACTGGACCGGGCCGCGTCCCGATGGAGTCGATATCGACAAGTGGCTGAAGGAGGCGCAGGAGCATCCCGGCTCCTGGTGGCCGGACTGGATCGCCTGGCTGAAGGCGTTCGATCCCGCCGAGGTGCCGGCCCGCGAACCGGGCGGCGGCGCGCTCAAGCCGATCGAGGACGCGCCTGGCCGATACGTCAAAGTCCGCGACTGAGGCCTGACTCAGGCTGACCGCCGCGGTCACGCAATCGCCCTGATCGCTCTCATCAATCCGGGTGACCCTGCCCCGGAGAAAGTCACGATGCGATTGCGAATCTTGCTGCCGATCCTGCTCACACTCTGCGCGCTTGGCGCCGCGCCTGCGTCGGCCGACGACCGCATCACCTGCGAACGCGGCTCCGGTGACGTGGCGATCGCAGCCTGCGGACGGGCCATCGAGTCGGGTCAATACAGCGGCGTCGATCTCGCCAAGCTGCACACCAACCGCGGTGTCGAACTCAAGCGCAAGGGCGACGCCGACGGCGCGATCAAGGATTACGACATCGCAATCGGACTCAATCCGAACGATCTGTTCGCCTTCAACAATCGCGCCAATGCCTGGCGCGACAAGGGCGATCTCGATCGCGCGCTGGCCGACTACGGCGCGGCGATCGCGCTCGACCGCGATTACGCGGCGGCCTTCATCAATCGCGGCCTGGTCCACGAGCGCAAGAAGGCGTTCGATCTCGCCCGTGCCGATTATCGCGCCGCGCTCGCGACGCCGCCACAGAAGTTCAACAACTCACGTGGCGCCCACCAGATGGCGCAACATCGCCTCGCCGCCCTGGCGAAGCTCGCGCCGGAATAGCCACCCAACCACCCTGCTCGGTCACCCAGTTCCTTTGGTCGGGCGCTACCGCCCTGCTCCGCGCATGACGTGATAGCTCAACTCGCCCGGGTCGGTGAGGTCCGGCACTGTCCAACCGTCGAGGTCGTATTCCGCCATGCAGGCTTCGGCGAAGCCCTTGAAGCGGTCGGCGTTGCCGGAGGCCATCGCACCGAACAGGCAATAGCGGCGGATTTCCTCGGTCGAGCCGCCGTAGTTGATCTCATAGAGTTCGTGGCGGCCACCGAATTCGGTCGCCATCGCGTCCCACAAGAGCTTGAGCAACTTCACCCGCTCTTCCGCCTTGTAGCCGCCCGAGCCGCGCAGGTAGCGATCGAGGTAGGGGCGGATCTCCGGGTTCTTAAAGTCGCTGGCATGCGAATTGAGGTAGATCAGCCCGGACGCCACGGTCTGCTCGATGATGTATTTGATCTTCGTATACGCAATCGTGGCGATGATTGCGTAGGCGTTGCCCGGATCCATGTTCGGCAGCAGGTAGTCGCCGATCCACGGCTTCGGGTCCCGCACCATCGCGTCCGACAATGCCCAGAACAGGTTGCGCCAGGCGATCACCTCGCCGACGTTCGCCTGCACGCCGCGATAGTCCTTGGTGCCGGCGGCCTCCACGGCCTTGAGCAGCAGTCCGGCGATGAAATCGAGCTTGACCGCGAGCCGGGTGCAGCCATGCACCACGAAGCGCGGCAGGAAGCCGGTGCGCGGGAAGAAGTTGTTGGCCTTTTCCATGTCTCCGTAGACGAACACGTTCTCCCAGGGCACCAGCACCTTGTCGAGGATGAACACCGCGTCGTTCTCGTCGAACCGAGACGACAGCGGATAGTCGAACGGCGAGCCCATCGCGGTCGCCGACATCTCGTAGGACGTGCGGCAGATGAACTTCACGCCCGGCGTGTCGGTCGGCACCATGAAAACGATGGCGAAGTTTTTGTCCTGCACCGGGATGAGCCCGTGGTGCGCGACGAACGTATAGTTGGTCAGCACCGAGCCGGTCGCCACCACCTTGGCGCCCGACACGACGATGCCGGCATCGGTCTCCTTTTCGACGTGGCAGCACACGTCGGAGACCTCGTTCGGTGGCTTGTCGCGGTCGACCGGCGGATGGATGATGGCGTGATTGATGAACGACACGCGCTCCTGGCTGTACTTGTACCAGCGCCGCGCATTGTCCTGGTACGGATCGTAGAAATCGGCGTTCGCCCCGAGCGTCGCCAGGAACGCCGCCTTGTAGTCCGGCGCGCGGCCCATCCAGCCGTAGGTCAGCTTCGCCCATTCGGCGATGGCGTTGCGGCCGGCGATCGTCTCCTCCAGCGTCTTCGGCGCCTTGAAGAAGGCGTGCGTCATGCCGCCGTTGCCGGTGTCGGTCGGAATGAGAATGTTCTTGCTGCGCTCGGGATCGTGCAGCGCATCGTAAAGCCGCGCCACCATGCGCGCCGTGTTGCGGAACGCCTGATGTTTGGTGACGTCCTTGACGCGCTCGCCGTAGATATAGACCGCGCGGCCGTCGGAGAGCGACGCGAGATATTCGTCTCCGGTCTGCGGACGCGAGACCGCGACCTTGCCGATGGTCTCAGGTTTTCGGGCAAAGGCTTCACGATTCTCGGAATGGGCGACGGTCATCGATTCCTCCTATTATTCCAGCGCAGAACTTTGTCCGCTTGCTCGGCCGTTGTATCATCCTCGTAAACGATACGTCGCCGCGAGCGGCGACAACAGGGAGGAAATCATGATCCGCCAGTACGAAAGGTACGCGGCGACACGGCGCAGCGTGATCAAGGGCGCGGCCGCGAGCGGCGCGGCGATCGCCGCCACCAGCATCTTTGCTCCAGCGGTGCATGCCGCACGCCCGCTCAAGCTCGGCTATGTCAGTCCGCAGACCGGACCGCTCGCGGCGTTCGCCGAGGCCGACAATTTCGTGATCTCGAACTTTCTCAACACGGTGCGCGGCGGGCTCAAGATCGGCAACGAAAGCTATCCGGTCGAGGTCATCGTCAAGGACAGCCAGTCCAATCCCAGCCGCGCGGCCGATGTTGCCCGCGAGTTGATCGTCTCGAACAAGGTCGACCTGATGCTGGTCGCTTCGACGCCGGAAACCACCAATCCGGTCGCCACCATGTGCGAGGTCGAGGAGACGCCGTGCATCTCGACGGTCGCGCCGTGGCAGCCCTATTTCATCGGCCGCCAGCAGAACCCGGGCAATCCCGGCTCGTGGAAGCCGTTCAATTCGACGTTCCACTTCTTCTGGGGGCTCGAGGATGTGATCGCGGTTTTCACCAACATGTGGGGACAGGTGCCGACCAACAAATCGGTCGGCGGGCTCTTCCCCAACGACGGCGACGGCAACGCCTGGGGCGACAAGCAGGTCGGCTTCCCGCCGGTGCTCGACAAGTTCGGCTACAAGCTCACCGATCCCGGGCGCTATCAGAACCTCACCGACAATTTCACCGCGCAGATCACCGCTTTCAAGCGCGACAACTGCGAGATCGTCACTGGCGTGGTGCTGCCGCCCGACTTCACCACGTTCTGGAACCAGGCGAGCCAGCAGGGCTTCAAACCGAAGGTCGCGTCGGTCGGCAAGGCGCTCCTCTTCCCGGTGGCGGTCGAGGCGCTCGGCCGCAACGGCAACAACCTGTCGACCGAAATCTGGTGGTCGCCGAACCACCCGTTCAAGTCATCGCTGACCGGGCAGTCGGCCCGCGAGATCTCGACCGCCTATGAGCAGGCGACGAAAAAGCAATGGACGCAGCCGATCGGCTTCATTCACGCGCTGTTCGAGGTCGCGGTCGACGTGCTCAAGCGCTCGGCCGAGAAGAATGACCCGAAGGCCGTCGTTGCCGCCATCACCGCCACCAATCTGCAGACGGTGGTCGGGCCGATCGCCTGGAACGGCAAGGAGCTGCCGCCGTTCGCGCAGAAGAACATCGCCAAAACGCCGCTGGTCGGCGGCCAATGGCGGCTGCGCAACGGCACGAAATACGACATCGTCATCACCGACAACAAGACCGCGCCGGCGATCCCGGTCGGCGGCAAGATGGAGCCGATCGGGTAGTCCTAGAAGCTATCGACTGGTCATGCGCGGGCTTGACCCGCGCATCCACCTCAAAAGACGTCGTTTCAAACGTGATGGATTGCCGGGTCAAGCCCGGCAATGACCACCTCGACCGTACGGAAGAGTTGCATCCGACTCTACGGAAACAACGCCACTTGCTCGAGGCCCATGGTCTCGGGATAGCCCAGCATCAGGTTCATGTTCTGCACCGCCTGGCCGGAGGCGCCCTTGGTGAGGTTGTCGAGCGTCGAGCCGATGATCGCGCGACCGGCGATGCGGTCCCTGGCGACGCCGACGAAGGTCATGTTGGAGCCGCGCACGTGGCGGGTATGCGGCATCTGTCCGAACGGCAGCACGTGCACGAACGGCTCGTCCGCATACGTCTTGTCCAGGATCGCGTGCAACGTCTGCGGCACATCGGCCGCCTCCGCGCCCTTGGCGCCGCGGACATAGATCGTCGACAGAATGCCGCGGTTCATCGGCACGAGGTGCGGCGTGAAGGTCACGGTGACGGGCCGGCCCGCGGCTTTGCCGAACTCCTGGTCGAGTTCCGCCATGTGGCGATGGTGGCCGACGCCATAGGCGTGGAAGCCTTCGGACACCTCGGAGAACAGCATCTCCTCCTTCGCCGCCCTGCCCGCGCCGGTCATGCCGGACTTGGCGTCGATCACGATCTCGTCGGGATCGATGGCACGCGCGCGCAACAGCGGGATGAGCGCAAGCTGCGCGCAGGTGGTGTAGCAGCCCGGATTGGCGACGAGCCGCGCGCTGCGGACGTGGTCGCGATAAACCTCAGCAAGGCCGTAGACCGCCTCCGGCTGCAGCTGCGGCGCGTGATGCTCATGTCCGTACCAGCGCGCATAGGCCGCCGTGTCGGCAAGCCGGAAGTCGGCGGAGAGATCGATCACGCGAGTGCGCGGCGCCTGCGCCAGAAGCTCGGCGATCACCTTCTGGGTGGTGGCGTGCGGCAGCGCGCAGAACGCCACATCGAGCCCCTGCCCCGCCCAGTCGATGCCGTCGAGCGCGACGAGCTTCGGCAGCTTGTAGGGCGAGAATTGCGGAAACACCTGCGCCATTTCCTGGCCGGCGCGCCGGTCGGCAGTGAGCAGCACGATCTCGGCACGCGGATGGCGCAGCAGCAGACGCACGAGTTCCGCACCCGTGTATCCGGACGCGCCCAGGACGCCGATCCTGGCTTTGGTCGTGGTGTCGGCCGCTGCGGCCATGGCTCAGTCTCCCGTCGAACAGGTCAATCGTACCGGAAGGCTAGTGGTCCAATTCCAACATTCGCATCCCATTTTGGCAGGCACTTTTGCGAATGTTGGAATTAAGGACCACTAGCAAATATATGATTCCAGTGGAGTTTGGATTTGACATTCGCTTTCCGAGCTTGCGGCCCGCTGGGTAGCGAATGTCAAATCCACTCCACTGGCGGCTGGCGAATGACAGTGCCGCGGAGCCTGTCCGGCGGCACGCGTTGCGATCAACCGCAATACGCCCACGCCGCAAGGACGCGGCGGCGGCGCAACGTGGATCGGTCGATCATGGTCATGGGCGGCCGTATAGTCCGGCCGCCACGCGGCCGTCAACCGGATCGGCGGAAGCGCCGAGAGCCGACCCACCTGCTCAGAGCGTCGGGTTCCAGGGGACCGCGATGACCCGATAACCGCTGCCGGCCTTCTCGACATGGCCGAGCGACGGGAACGGATAATGGAAGCCCTGCACCAGCATCTTCTCGGCGACCAGCATGTCGTAGAATTTCCGCCGCGTGGCTTCCGCCACCGGCCCGTCCATGTCGAACTGGATGAACCAGCCGGGGTGCTGCACGAACAGCGGCACGTTGGTGACGTCGGCCTGCACCATGACGCTGGCGCTGCCGGATGAGACGATGTGCGAGACGTGGCCGGGCGTGTGGCCATACGTGGTCATCGAGGTGATGCCGGGCACGACCTCCTTGCCGGCCTCGTATTGGGTCACCTTGTTGCCGAGCGCGCCGAACACCCGCCTGATGTTCTTGAAGTTGTTCTCGACCAGGACGTTGCCGGCGGCCCTGCTCTCCTCGCCGAGATCGTTCCAGAACTTCCATTCGCCGACAGGCACCAGCACTTCGGCGTTGGGGAACGCCGGCTTGTTGTCGGTGGTGACCAGGCCGTTGATGTGGTCGCCGTGAAAGTGGGAAATGATCACGGCATCGACCGCGCCGCGGTCGAACCCGGCAGCGGCAAGATTGGTGTGGAACTGGCCGACGATGCCATTCTGCTTCGCGTAAAGATCGGGGCCCAGTCCGGTGTCGATGACGACAAGCTTGCTGCCGGTGTTCACCACGATCGGCGTGTAGGGCACCGTCACCTTGTCCTTCGGAAGGAACATGGCTTCCAGCGCCTTGTTGACCTCCGCGGGCTTGACGTTGCGCACGAACGTGTCGGTCAGCGGATTGCCGAACGCGCCGTCGGTCACGACGGTGATCTCGGTTGTTCCAACTTTGTAGCGGTAAAAGCCCGGCGCCTGCTTGGCGGCCTGCGGCGCGGCGGCGCGCGCGGGAAGACTAGCGGAGAGCGGCGTCAGCGCGCTAGCTGCGGCAGCGCCGGCGAGGATGGAACGCCGCGTCACCCGGGGCGCTTCGATCATGGCTTTGCTCCTTGGGGCGCGGGACTGCCCTTGCTCGAATTCAAGCGCGGAATCGACTGATGCTAGACCCGGCCGCGAGCCGGGAACAAGGCGGCGAGATATGGTATGAGTTGAAGGGAACCAGGGGACCCCGGCCATATCGAAGCCACAACATAGAAATCGAATGTCGCCCGGCCGAGAGCCCATACGACCGACCGAGTCCAAATCCCGCACATGACCGCCCCCGATCTTTCGCTGAACGAGGCGCCGCGCACGACAGCGCGCGCCTACGGGTTGCTGCTCGCCGTATTCACCGGTGCGATCTTCGTCAGCGCCGCTTTGTTGTTTGCGGTGCAGCCAATGTTCACCAAGATGGTGCTGCCGCGGCTCGGCGGTGCGCCGGCGGTATGGTCGGTGGCGATCGTGTTCTTCCAGGCGGCGCTGCTGGCCGGATACGCCTATGCGCATGCCCTCGTGCGCTATCTTCCGGTGCGGCAGGTGGTGATCGCGCATCTGGCCGTGATGGCCGCGGCAATGCTCACACTGCCGCTCTCCGTCGCCGCCGGCTGGGGCCGGCCGCCCGAGGTCGGCGAAGCGTTCTGGCTCATCGGCCTGTTCGCGGTCTCGATCGGACTGCCGTTCTTTGCGCTATCCGCGAACGCGCCACTGCTGCAGGCATGGTTCGCGCGCACCGGCCACCCTTCCGCCGGCGACCCCTACTTTCTCTATGCGGCCAGCAATGTCGGCAGCTTCCTGGCTCTGCTGTCGTATCCGGTACTGGTCGAACCGTTCGTTCGGCTCAGCGACCAGACCCGGATATGGTCGTTGGGCTACCTCCTCCTGTTCGCGCTGATCGCCGGTTGCGGCGCGCTGCTGTGGCGCTCGCCGGCGAGGCTGCCGGACGCCGCCGAGAACGTGCAGGCAGAAGCTGCCGCGCCGCCAACCTGGCGGGATGCCGCGACCTGGGTGGCGCTCGCGGCCGTACCGTCCGGCCTGCTGGTCGCCGTCACCGCGCATATTTCGGTCGACGTCGCAGCGGTGCCCCTGCTGTGGGTGCTGCCGCTGGCGCTCTATCTCTTCACGTTCATCATCGTGTTCGCGCGCCGGCCGCTCATTCCCCATTGGCTCGCCGTCGATGCCCAGCCGCTGTTCATCATTGGCTTCATCGGCGTGGTGGTGTTTGACCCATTCAAGACCATCGTCGGGCTCATTGCGGTGCATCTCGCGGTGTTCTTCGTCTGCGTGCTGGTGTGCCACGGCGAACTGGCACGACGGCGCCCGGCGGCGCGCTATCTCACCGGATTCTATCTCTGGATGTCGGTGGGCGGCATGATCGGCGGCTTCGCCGCCGCGCTGGTTGCACCGCACACGTTCAGTTGGGTGGCCGAATACCCGATCCTGATCGCGCTCGCCGTGCTCTGCCGCCCGGGGCTGGCGCTGCCGCACAACATGCTCGCGCGCATCGGCTTGGTCGTGATGATCGCGGCGGGTGTCGCGGTACTGGTCTGGTGGGCGAACTCGAGCTCGGTGATGACCGAATCGAGCTTCCACCGCATCGTGTTCGGGCTGCTGCTCGCCTGCGTGCTGTTCTGGCAGGCGCCGCTGCCATTCGCCGCCACGGTGTTGTTTGTCTTGATCGGCCTGCACGTCGCGTTTGAACATCCGGACTCAAAGTCGGTGCGCAGCTTCTTCGGCATCTTCAAAGTCGTCGAATCGTCAGACGGTCAGTTCCGCGTCTTGCAGCACGGCACCACCATGCACGGCGCACAGCGCATCCGCGACGACGCCGGACAGCCGGTCACCGGAAGGCCGGAGCCCCTGCTTTACTATTTCGACAAGTCCGCCATCGCGCAGGCATTCGAAGCGGTGCGCGCCCGCAAGGCTCCGGCGCCGATCCGCTACGCAGTGGTCGGGCTCGGCGCCGGCACGCTCGCCTGCTTCGCGCGGCCGGAGGACAGCGTGACCTATTACGAAATCGACCCGGCTGCCATCCGGATCGCACGCGATCCCAACTTGTTCAACTTCGTCAGCGAATGCCGGCCCGACGTGCCGGTCGTCCTCGGCGATGCCCGCCTGACGCTCGAAGAGGCGCCGGACGCAAGCTACGACCTCATCGTCGTCGATGCATTCTCGTCCGACGCGATTCCGATTCACCTGCTCACGCGCGAGGCGATGGCGATCTACCTCAAGAAGCTCGCACCGCACGGCATGGTCGTGCTGCACGTGTCGAACCGACACCTGGAACTGGCGTCGGTGGTGGCCGGCATTGCGGCCGCGAACGGGCTCATCACCCGCGTTCACGACGGTAGCGATCCCGGCGAACCCTACAAATATGGCGGCACCGTCGCGGCCGTGACGCGCCACGAGGACGACTTCGGCATGCTTGCGAGTTCTCCCGAATGGGTGCCCGAGCCGGATCCGAAGCAATGGGTGTGGACCGACGATTATTCTGACATCGTCGGCGCGGTGCTGCGGCAGTTATGACCGGCGCCGCTCGGTCATTCCGGGGCGCGCCGAAGGCGCGAGCCCGAAATCCATTGGTGGAACTTTCTTTGATGTTTTGGATTCCGGATCGCCGCTGACGCGGCGTCCGAAATGACGGCAGACAAGTGCCCGATGAAGCGGGATGCGAATGTCGGAGTTGGACTACTCGCCGCTCAACTCCCCCACAGCCATTTTACGACCAGCGCACCGACGTCGCCGAGCAATAGCAGCACGGCCGCCCACAGAAACGCGGAGGTGAAGTTCGCAAACTGGAAGTGCCAGTACGGCATGGCGAAAATGCCCGCCACCAGCGGCACCGAGGCGCGCAGCGGTCCGAAGAACCGACCGATGAAGATGCCCAGCACGCCCCAGTTCTTCACGAACCGCTCGCCGCGCGGGAGCAGATCGGGATGGCGCGACAGCGGCCAGATGTGCGCTACCGGCGGACCGAGCTTGATTCCGATCCAATAAGACAGCCAGTCGCCCAGTGCCGCGCCGAGCGAGCCCGCCACCCAGATCGGCCAGAAGTTCAAGCCGCCAGAGGCGATCAGCACGCCGATGCCGACCAGAGCCGCCCAGGCGGGCACCAACAGTGAAATGAAGGCTAGCGACTCGGCGAAGGCCAGCGCGAACACAATCGGCGCGGCCCATGCCTCGTGGGCCTTCACGAACTCCACGACCTGTTGGCCGTGGGCTTCGAGACTTGCGAACATGCGGGAGGCGCCCCTGACGAACCGTCAGGGTTTAGCCTGCCGCAACGTTCATGGCCAGTCCTGCCCGGGACTTGTCCCAGGCCACGGCACACCTGTCAGATTGCAGCGTGCTCGCGCTTCGCTGCTGCATGCTTGGCGTCTTCGAGCCGCAGCACCGCCCGCTCGTCGCTCGTCATGTCGGCCTGCTTGCCGACCTTGAGAACATCGTCGAGGATCGCAGCCGCCTGTCTGTAGACGTCGGCGGTCGCACGATCGCGATAGGACGGCGGAACATGGTCGGAGACCGCCGCCGCGACCTCGCCGACCACGCGCGACGCACTGAGCACGATGTCGGTCGCGCGCGCCGAGCCCCAGCGCTCCGCACCATCGGCGGCGTGGTCGCAGGCGGAGATCAGCAACAAGTGCACGCCGCTGTTGAGCCGCGCTTCGCCGCGAATGGCGTGGGCGAGATAGAACAGGTCCTGGGGCGTGGTGATGGAACGGCAACGGTCCGCGAGCTCGTTCAGCCCGGCCTGCGCCAGCGCGGGGGCCAGGATGTCAGTGGCAATACGGGTCATCAAGAGTTGCGCACGCTCGAGCTCGACGCCCGGCGCGTCCGCCGATCCCGCAAGCCGCGTGACGAACCGCATCAGCAGTTCCTGCCGCAAGTCATCGTCGAGCGCATCGTTGAGGCACATGGCGAACAACGACAGCGGGCGCGAGAACGACGCCGGGCAATCGTCGACCGACTGCACCGAGCGATACGGATAACCGGCGGCGACGATCGCCGCTTCGTTGATGCAGGTGCCGCCATCGGGGCCGGGGAATTCGTGGCTGCCGCGCAGCAGCTTCCAGCTCAGCATGGCGTTGAAATCGACCGCGGGACGGGACGATCCCGCGCGCAGCAAACGGTTGAGGTCGAACATGGGAAAACTCCTCTCAGTTTGCTCCAGTTTGGCCGCAGAAATTGTAGCTATCGTGGCGCTGCGGGGGCCATCCGGTGGGTTCAAAATGAATTGATTGTAATGTTCCGGTCACCATATACCGGCGACGCCGCAATCAAGGCAGCGACGGCGTGTACGAAGGCATCACGGCAGCCTCCCCTCATGTCATAGTTGTCAGAAGTGATTCGCCGGACCGACGACCGATCCACGGAACCGCATGGCCAAATCTGCAAAATCCGCCGTCAAGGCAGTACCCAAGACCCGCGACATTAAAGCCCGCGACAACAAGACCCGAGACCTGTTCGCAGAAGCGGCCAGTTCGTCGGCGCATCGCGCCAGCGCACGCGCCAAGACCGCGGCGCGGACCCCGGCGCGCAGCAGTGGCGAGTCCGGCTACACCGCGAAGCATATCGAAGTGCTGGAGGGACTCGAGCCGGTGCGCCGGCGGCCCGGCATGTATATCGGCGGCACCGACGAGAAGGCGCTGCACCACCTGTTCGCCGAAGTGATCGACAACGCCATGGACGAGGCGCTGGCCGGTCACGCCGACTGGATCGACGTGGAACTGGAGGCCGACGGCTTCGTCACCGTGACCGACAACGGCCGTGGCATCCCGGTCGATCCACATCCCAAGTTCAAGAACAAGTCGGCGCTCGAAGTGATCATGACCACGCTGCACGCCGGCGGCAAATTCGATTCCGAGGTGTACGAGACATCCGGCGGCCTCCACGGCGTCGGCGTGTCGGTCGCCAATGCGCTCTCCGAGCGCATGGAAGTCGAGGTTGCACGCGAGCAGACGCTCTACCGCATGAATTTCGAGCGCGGCAAGCCGAAGGGCAAGCTGGAGAAGATAGGCCGCGCGCCGAACCGCCGCGGCACGAAGGTACGCTTCCGTCCCGATCCGGAGATTTTCGGCAAGAGCGCGCATTTCCGCCCCGAGCGCGTCTTCAAGATGTCGCGCTCGAAGGCCTACCTCTATGGCGGCGTCGAAATCAGGTGGTCCTGCGCGCCGGAGTTGCTCCGCGGCGTCGAAGCCGTGCCCGAGAAGGCGAGCTTTCATTTCGCCGACGGTCTCAAGGACTACCTCAGTGCGCAACTCGAAGGCGCGACGCTGGTGCACCCCGACGTCTTCACCGGCAGTTCGGGCAAGACAGGCAAGCACGGCGGCGCCGAATGGGCGATCGCCTGGACCGCCGATGTCGACGGCTTTCTCTCGTCGTACTGCAACACCATCCCGACGCCGGACGGCGGCACGCACGAGTCAGGCCTGCGCAGCGCGCTTACCCGCGGCCTCAAGGACCACGCCGAGCGCATCGGGCAAGGCAAGCGCGCCAGCGGGATCACCTCGGACGACGTGATGACCGGCGCTGGCTGCATGCTGTCGGTGTTCATCCGCGAGCCGGAATTCCAGGGCCAGACCAAAGACCGCCTCGCCACCGCGGAAGCGACCCGCATCGTCGAGCAGGCGATCAAGGACCCGTTCGACCACTGGCTCGCCGGCAATCCGATGCAGGCCAACAAACTGCTCGATTTCGTGGTCGAGCGCGCCGACGAGCGCATCCGGCGGCGCCAGGAGAAGGAAATCTCGCGCAAGACCGCAGTGCGCAAGCTGCGGCTCCCGGGCAAGCTGGCCGACTGCACCAACACCGCCGCACAAGGCTCGGAAATTTTCATCGTCGAAGGCGACTCGGCAGGCGGTTCTGCCAAACAGGCGCGCGACCGCGCCTCTCAGGCAATCCTCCCGCTGCGCGGCAAGATCCTGAACGTCGCGTCCGCCGGCAAGGACAAGCTGGCGCAAAACCAGCAGCTCGCCGACCTGATCCAGGCGCTCGGCTGCGGCTACGGAGTTCACTACCGGGAGCAGGACCTGCGCTACGAGAAGGTTATCGTGATGACCGACGCCGACGTCGACGGCGCCCACATCGCGTCACTGCTGATCACGTTCTTCTATCGCCAGATGCCCAAGCTGATCGACGACGGGCATCTCTATCTGGCGGTGCCGCCGCTCTATCGCCTGACTCACGGTGGCAAGACCGTCTATGCGCGCGACGACAAGCACAAAGCGGAAATCCTCAAGAAGGAATTCCACGCCAACGCCAATGTCGAGGTCGGCCGGTTCAAGGGCCTGGGCGAGATGATGGCGAGCCAGCTCAAGGAAACCACCATGGACCCAGGGAAGCGCACGCTGCTGCGGGTCAAAGTGGTGGCTGACGACCGCAAGGGCACCGACGGCTCGGTCGAGCGGTTGATGGGCAACAAGCCAGAAGCGCGGTTCGAGTTCATCCAGGAGAAGGCGGAATTCGCCGGCGACGAGATGCTGGACGTGTAGGCGCTCCACCAACATGCACGCGGCATGATCAACACCGCCAACCTGTTCGCCGGCATCCCGCAAGACCTGTTGCGAGAGCAGATCGACACACTCGCCGCCTCGCCCAGCGTCCGGATCGAGCGCATCGTGTCGCGGGCGCACGCGAGCCCTGACGGCTTCTGGTACGATCAGGACTGGCACGAGTGGGTCACGGTGCTCCAAGGTTCGGCCGGTTTGCTGTACGAGGGCGAAGCCGAACCGCGCAGGCTTGGGCGCGGCGATCACGTCCTGATCCCGGCGCACCGCCGGCACCGCGTCGCCTGGACCGAAGCCGGATGCGACACCGTCTGGCTGGCCGTGCATTTTCGCGAATAGTCCGCGCCGTAGGGTGGGCAAAGCGAAGCGTGCCCACGCGTCTGTCGAGACCCGACTCTATCAATGCGACGAAGTCGAACCCGCGTGGGCACGGCGCTTACCGCGCCTTTGCCCAACCTACTCCGGGCCGCGACGAGACCGCGCCGCTACGCCGCCTGCATCGCCTTGCGCCGGTCGCGTAGTTCGAAATAGAGATTGCGCGCGTAGACGAACACGCCGAAGCCCTGCCCAAGGATGAACACCGGGTCGCGGATATAGAGCGCGTAGCCGAACAGCAGCACGCCGCCGCCGATCGAAAAGAACCAGAATGCGATCGGCATCACCATCTTGCCGGCGCGCTCGGAGGCGATCCACTGCACCACGAAGCGCATGGTGAACATGACCTGCGCCAGGTAACCGAGCAGTACCCACCACTGGAACTTGGCGATGAACACGTCGTGCAGGTAGCTGCCGACCGACTGCACGAGATCAATCAGCATGCCGCTTCACCTCCAACACATCGGGCACTTTGCGGCGCCGGCGGATCAACCACCAGACGCCGGACAGATCGAGGATGCCGACCCACAGCCGGTCCCACAGGCCGTAGTTCGATGTGCCATGCAGGCGCACGCGATCGACGACATCCACATAAGCCACCTCGAATCCCTCGCGGCGCACCAGCGCCGGCAGGAACCGGTGCAGCCCGTCGAAATATGGCAGCGCCAGAAACACGTCCCGGCGGAACACTTTGAGGCCGCATCCGGTGTCGCGCGTTGAATCGCGCAACACGACGCTGCGCACGCCATTGGCGACGCGAGACTGAAATCGCTTGAAGCCGGTGGTCTTGCGTCCGGTGCGCTGGCCGGCGACCAGGCCGATCCGTCCTCCCATCGCTTTGAGCAGCGCCGGAATGAAGGCGGGATCGTTCTGGCCGTCGCCGTCGAGCGTGACGACAACAGGCGCGCGCGCATAGCGTACACCGGTGCGCACTGCCGCGGACTGCCCGCAGGAAGCTTTATGCCGGATGTGGCGCAGCCACGGCCGGCTCGCCATCAGCAATGTGAGTTCGGCATCGGTGTTGTCGGTCGAGCCATCGTTGACGTAGACGACCTCGAAATTGACGGTTTTGCCCAACGCCTCGACGATTTCGGTGACGAGCGGCGTGATATTGCCGGCCTCGTTCTTGACCGGAATGACGACCGACACCGCCGGCGGGCTTTCGCTGCGCGTTTCGCTCATGATCTCCGCTGCGCCTTGCTGCCGGAAGTGTGGCGGTTCAGAAGTCCGCAAATTTCTTGCGGCGAGTTCGAGATGCGAACTTCTGAGCCACAGCCACCCTGAGTCAATAAATTGCTAGTGTCCGTCGATTCCGAAGTTCGCTACGAGGGTGCCGCACAAAGATGCGAACTTCGGCATCGGGACACTAGCGGGTCGCGGCTGCTTTTATGGGGCGAAAACCTGACGGGCAACCGTTTTGATTCGGCGCAGCGAAGGCCCCGGTAGCGGCCCTATTCCGCCCCCCGGGGCGGGCGCGAAACCGAGTCGGCGCGCCGCGAACCAGTTTCTCACCAGCAGCGCGCCGAATGCGCCGACCAGGGCGCCGGCCAGCACATCGCTCGGATGATGCGCCGTCAGCACCACCCGGCTCACCGCGATCGCCAGCGCGTAGGTCCACATCAGGACGCGGGTGCGCGGCCAGAGCGCGCCGACGGCAACCGCCACCGCAAACGCCGTTGTCGCATGGCCCGACGGCAGGCTGGCGAATTCCACGCGCCAGCCGAATGGCGCGAACAAGAATGGGTCGGCCTCGCCGCCGACGAACGGCCGCGAGCGCCCGATCAGCCGCTTCACGACGGAGGCAAACAGGCTCGGCAGACCAATCGCCAGAAACAGAAAAGTCAGCCGCACCGAGATCGCCGCGAACGTCAATCGCGACAGGCGCGGCAGCGACGGCGCCGCCAGGAATGGAAACACGATGAGCAGCAGCCCGACCGGCCAGAGGAACCAGCTCGATTTGCCGAAGTCGGTGAGCCAATCGAAGAACTCGATGAGGCGCAGCGGTAGCCGACGCGCCGCGGTGACAGCCTGCGCGTCCAACGCGACCATGAACCCAACAGTCAAGACCGCAACGCCGGCGGTAACGCGCGGATGCACCGCAGCCCACCAGGCGGAGGCCGGCATCACACGCGGCGGCCGGTGCAGGAGCGCGAACCAGGCCGCCACATTGTTCCGGACCCACTGCGGCCATGGCGCATTGGGCTCGGTTGCGGCCGGCTTGGCGTGCGTGGTGTAACTCACGGCGCACCTCGCGAACGGTAGACCGCGATGGTGATCGGCTTGCCGGTGCCGACATTAATGGCGTCGACGCGTGGACCCGCATCGTAACGCAGACCAATGGCTTCGGCGCGCTGGGAGAAATTCCGCTCTTGCCGCGCTTCGATGAAGGCAAAGCGGCAGGCGCCGCCGCGTAGAAACTCGGCGGCGCCGGCCGCGTCGGTGAGTTCCGTCGCCGTGCCTGCCAAGAAAACGAGGCTCGGCTCCTGATAGCCGACCGCGGCAGCCACCGGATCGCGGCAGCCGCTGTCGTGCAGGATGCGCGCCAGCGTCACACTCGGAAACAGTTGAGTCATCGACGGCACGATCAACCCAAACATCGCGATGCCGATCAGAATACCGGCAGCAATCGCGCGCAGCAGGGAAATTTCCGCACCGTCAGCTTGGTAAAACCGCCAGGCCAGGAAGCCCATCACGCACGCCGCCCCGATCACCGGCCAGACCAGCAGCCCGAATTGCCGGCCGACCAGGATCAACGCCGCCAACCCGCCGAAGCCGGCAAGCAGCGGCACCAGAAACCATGCGATCACGCCCGGTTGCAGCCAGCGCGCCCGCGACAACCGTCCGCTGACGACCACGCCGGCAATCAGGATGGCGATTGCCGGATAGAGCGGCAGGACGTAGTGCGGCAGTTTGGTCACCACCAGCTCGAACACGATCCACGAGGGGACGAGCCACGCCAGCAGGAACTTGGTTTCGGGCTCCCGCCGCGCCGCGTAGACCGCGGGCGTCGCCAGCGCCGCAAGTGCGGCCCCGGGCCAGAAGGTCAGCCAGAACAGCAGCAGATAATAGCCGGGCGGCGCGCCGTGGGACTCCTGGCCCTGAGCCACCTTGCTGAGCAGGTCCTGTCCGACCGAGGCGGCGAAGAACTCGTCGCCCGCCTTCCAGAGAATCGCGACGAACCAGGGTAGCACCAGCACCGCGAACCAGGCGATGCCGGCAAGGGGCTTGAGCGCCAGGAGCCAGCGCGCGGAGCGGTCGGTGACGACGAGCGTCACGACCGCAAGCCCGACCACCATCAGGTTGACGGGCCCCTTGAGCAGAACGCCCACCGCCATCGCGGTCCAGAATACGGCGGCCAACCTCCATCGCTCGGCCGCGTCGAGCGTCTCTCGCCAGGAGGGCAGATAGACTCGCGCCAGTGCGCCCATTGCGGCGATGACGGTGAACAGCAGCATGGCGTCGGTCTTGGCCAACAGCCGCTCGAGCGCCAGCAGCACACAGCTCGCCATCATCAGCGCGGCCAGCACCGCGCCGCGCCGTGACAGAAACGCGAGCGCCGCCCAATAGGTCGCCAGCACCGCGCCGATGGCGCCGACGAGCGACGGGACGCGGTAGAGCCAGATGCGGGTGCGCGCATCCGCGATGCCCAACGCCTCGGCGCCGCGGACGACGACGGCCTGCAACCAATAGATGCCGACCGGCTTCTTGTAGCGGACCTCGTCCTGGAACCGGATGTCGATGTAGTCGCCGCTTTCCACCATCTGCTTGGTGGCCTGCGCAAAGCGCGCCTCATCGCGGTCAACCGGCGGTATGCTGAAGAAACCGGGCAAGAAGCACAGCAAGGAGAGGACGAGCAGCAACGTCACCGCCCGCCAATGCGAGCCGGTGGCATAGTCGACGATCGCCTTGGGGTTCAGCGTCGAGGCGGTCTGCCGCCGTCCGTCGCCGGCTGTCACCGACATCGCCCTATCCCAACTTGTGTGCATCCGGCGCAAGCCATGCGCACACGCGCACTCCCACGGGACCGGGCGGTCATGCGATGTGGCGGCATGGCGCGCGTGCGCCGTTTCAAATCGTGCCGGCGATCAGGTCTTGTACGACGGATCGCGCCGGTCGAGCATCCGCTTGAGCGCCGGCCATTCCAGCGAGCCGTGCGGCTGGCGCTTACCTTTGGCGTCGGGTGACGGCATGATCGCGAGCTGCGCATTCGAATGCGCGATCACCGCCTGCGACGGCATGTTGATCTCGGAATTGCACGCCATCGCCAGCAACTGCGTCTGGCAGGCGCGCTCCAGCCGGTAGATGTTGTTGAACGCCTGGCCGATGGTCTTGCCGACCGCCAGCAGGCCATGATTGCGCAGGATCATCACCTCGCAATCGCCGAGGTTCTCGACCAAGCGCTTGCGCTCGTCGAGGTCGACCACGACGCCCTCGAAGTCATGGTAGGCGATCTTGGGCCACCGCATCGCCGTCTGGGTCAAAGGCAGCAGCCCGCATTTGAGCACCGAGATCGCCATGCCGGCATTGGTATGGGTGTGCAGCACGCAGCCGACGTCATGACGCGCGCCGTGAATGGCGCTGTGAATCACGTAGCCCGGCAGGTTCACGCCGAACTCGGTCGAGTTGGCGATGATCTTGCCATCGAGGTCGACCTTGATCAGCGACGAGGCGGTGATCTCCTCGTACATCATCCCAAACGGATTGATCAGGAAGTGCTCCTCGGCGCCTGGCGCGCGCGCCGAGATGTGGTTGAGATGCAGGTCGGTCATCCCGTAGAGATCGACCAGCCGGTAGGCAGCCGCGAGATCGACCCGCGTCTCCCATTCGAGCGGATCGATGCCGGGCGGCGGGGCCGACTGCACGGTGGCGGGATTGATCTTCGCAACGGTGTTCATTGACGATTCTCCAGGTGCCGCGCCGGCAAGCCGGTCAGGTTCAATTCGGCTGAATTTTAGCCTCGGTGATGACCTTGCGCCACATCAAGACGTCGGCATCATAGATTTTCTGCAAGTCGTCCGGCGTGCCGGTCCGCGGTTCCATGATCAGTTCGCGGAAACGCTTCTGGATTTCCGGGGTGGCGATTGTGCTGTTGATCAGCTTGTTGGCCGCGGCGATCACGTTCGGCGGCGTCTTGGCGGGCGCCACGAGGCCATTCCACGAATAGGTCAGGTAGCCCGGGACGCCGCTTTCCGCGATGGTCGGAATATCGGGCAGGAACGGCACCCGCCGGTTGGACGACACGGCGATCGCGCGCATTGCGCCCGCGTTGATCTGGCCGATGACGCCCGGAATTGTCTCGAACGCCGCCTGAACATTGCCCGAGATCAGCGCGGTGACGACCTCACCGGTGGTCTTGAACGGCACCGTTGGGACCTTGAGCCCGGCCATCGCGATGAAGCTCAGCGCCGACAGGTTCTGCGCCGAGCCGACCGAGATCGAGCCAAAATTGAACTTGTCAGGATTGGACTTTGCAGCCTCGATGACGTCGCGGACGGTCTTGAGCGGACTGTCCTTGTGGACGAACAGCACGAAATCGAACGTCGCCATCGGCCCGACCGGCGCGAAGTCACGGTTCCAGTCATACGGCAGCGACTTGAACATCGACTTTGCGATCGCATTCTGACTGCTGACCCAGAGCAGGGTCTGGCCATCCGGCGGCGAACGCATCAACGCAAGCGCGGCGTTCGCGGCGCCGGCGCCAGGCATGTTCTCGACCACGACCGCCTGCCCAGTCGACTTCGTGATGACCTGGCCCATCGCGCGGGCCGCGATATCGCCGAGACCGCCAGGACCGAAGCCAATGATCAGTCGAATCGGTTTCGTCGGGTAGTCCTGCGCGCTGGCCGCTGCTGCAATCAGACCAACGCCCACCAGAGCCGCCGCCGCAAGGCGGGCTGCCTGCCATCCAGTCATCTTCGTCCTCCCAGGAATTATCGCTGCCACGAAGGGGTCAGCGCTTGATCGGCGCAAACGGCGCCGGTGACATCAGCTTGGATTCCTGGCTCAGCAGGTAACCCGCTTCTGCGTTCTTCTCGATGTAGGCCAGCCACTCCGGATCGGCGTATAAGGCCGTACGCTCGCGATTGCGGTCCTCGGCGCTCTCGTAGACCCAGATGTGGACGTAGGAATTGACGTCGCCACTCTCCGCCACCAGCCACGCCAGCGGTTCGCCGAAATGACGTTTCTGCACCGCGAATCCGTGTTTTTCGTAAAGTGCCAACTGTTTGCGTAGCGTACCGGGGCGGACCTTGTAGGTCCGGTGGTCCAAGAGCATGTCGATTCCTCGTCGCGTGAGCGTTTCCGCGCGCAACCTACATGCCGCCACCAAGCCTGGGAACTGCCATGGCGCCGCGCCGACCCATGCGCCTATTGCAGGCGCACCATGACGCTGTCGGTCGCGCCCTTGGCATCGATCACCGTGAGCCGGACGAAGCCTGGGCCATCGGGCTCGAAAAACCACATGCGGCGCCTGCGGGTATCCGGGATGGGCAGGCCGTTGACCAGCACGGTCAGGGGGCCGGTGCCGCCCAACACCTTGAGCGCGACCGGATCGGGCTTGCCGTCGCTGCCGGTCGAGAGTTCGAGCCGCGCACCCTGTGGCGGAAACATTATGCGCAGCGGCGGTTCGCCGCCGTCGCCCGCGAGTCCGCCCGGCCGGAAGTGCTGCAGCGGCGGCGGCAGCTTCGGATTCGATGCGACAAGGACGCCCCGCGGCGCGGTGGGCAGCGGCGCTGGCAACCTGCCGGTGCGGAAGAATGCATCGAACAGAATCGGCGCAGCCGCGCTGCGGCCGACGAGGCCCGGCACCGGCGTGCCGTCCGGCCGCCCAACCCAGACGCCGATGGTGCGCTTGCCGTCGAAGCCCACAGCCCAAGCGTCGCGATAACCGTAGGAGGTGCCGGTCTTGTAGGCGATGCGGCCGCCGGCGGCATTTTCGGGCGGCGGCGTGCCGAGCAGCACGTTGCCCACATACCAGGCAGCGACCGGGTCGAGCAGGCGGAGCGGCGCCTGAGCCTGCTCTGCATCGTCGAGCCGCTCGGTGAGCGGGATCGCGGTGCCGAGGCGCGCGAGTCCGGCGTAAAGTCCGACCAGGTCCTGCAGATTGATGCCGACGCCGCCGAGGCCCATGGCTAGTCCGGGCACTTCGCCCTTGGGCAGCACGAGCGCACTGCCGGCCTGCGCCAGCCGCGCGGTGAAGCGGCTTGCGCCGACCTTGTCGAGCACCGCCACCGCGGGAACGTTGAGCGACATCTGTAGCGCCCGGCGCACCGTGACCGTACCCTGGAAGGTAAGGTCGAAGTTCTCCGGCGCATAGCTGCCGTAACGTACCGGGCGGTCGTCGATCATGGTCTCCGGATGGATGAGACCGTCCTCGAAGCCCAGCCCGTAGATGAACGGCTTGAGCGTCGAGCCCGGCGAGCGCATCGCCTGCGTCATGTCGACCTGGCCGGCGCGGCGGGTGTCGAAATAATTGGCGGACGCGACGCGGGCCAGAACTTCGCCGCTGCCGTGATCGACCGCCAGAATGGCGATCGAGAGATCGGGGCCGAGCGCACGCGCTCGGTCGCGCGCGAGGTCTTCGAGCTGCTTCTGCAGTGTCGCATCGATGCTCAGACGGTGGATGCGCCGCGCCGGCGCGGCCGCCACGGCCGCATCGGCAGAATGCGGCGCCAGTGTCGGCATCGGACGGCGGCCTGATGGCACCGGCTCCTGCTTGGCGCGTTCGATTTCGTCGGCCGGGATTGCGCTGGCGGCGGCAACACGGTCGAGCACGCGGTTGCGCGCATTGCGTGCGGCGTCGACCGAACGGTCGGGGCGGCGCTGTTCCGGCGACTGCGGCAACGCTACGAGCAACGCCGCTTCGCCAAGCGTCAGGCGGCGCGGCTCCTTGCCGAAATAGGCGAGCGACGCGGCGCGGATGCCTTCGAGATTGCCGCCATAGGGCGCGAGACTGAAATAGAGCGCGAGGATATCGTCCTTCGACAGCCGCCGTTCGATTTCGATCGCGCGCACCATCTGGCGGAGCTTGGCGGTGAAGCTGCGCTCGGCGCGCGGCTCCAGCAGCCGCGCCACTTGCATGGTGAGCGTCGAAGCGCCGGAGACAATTCGGCCACTGGTGACCAGTTGTTGCGTGGCACGGGCCAGCGCGAGCACGTCGACGCCATGATGGCTGGCGAAGCGCTTGTCCTCGTAGGCGAGCAGCATGGCGACGAGACGCGGATCGACGTCGTCGCGCGTCGCCGGCAGGCGCCAGCGCCCTTCGGGCGTGGTGTAGGGCCGCAGCAGCCGCCCCTCGCGGTCGAGCACGAGCGTCGAGTAGCTGAGATGTTCGCCGAGCGGCGGCGGCCCGAGCGCAGCGACCCAGATCGCGAATGCAACAACGACGATCGTAAGCGTGATTGCCGTCGCTAGTGCGGTGAGTCGCACCACTCCCCAAACCGGCGGCGGTCGGTCCCCTCCCCCCTTGCGGGGGAGGGTTAGGGAGGGGGGTGGCTGAGTGTCAGCGGCACCGGAGGGATACCCCCTTCCCGGCGCGCTTCGCGCGCCGACCTCCCCCGAAAGGGGGGAGGTGGAGACCGCCTCTGGCGCGCGATGTGCGTTCATTCCGAACTTACGGGATCAAGGACTAAGTCTAGCAATCGGGGCGTCCGATCACCGCGCGGCCGTCACCTCCACCGCACCGGTGGCGGTACGGCCGAAGCGGTTGGGCCGGTACATGTCCTCGACATAGGCTTGCGGCTGCACGTAGCGGCCGGGCGAGACCGCGCGCACCACATAGGCCACCGCGAACACCGCCGGATCGCCGGTCTTGCGGTCGAACGCCGCGCTGAAGCGGTCATCGCGGAATTCCGAGTGCACCGGATCCTGCGCGTCCTCGATCCAGGCGAGCCGGCCGGTTTCACCGGACGAGACCAGCCGCGGATTGTCGATCTCGAAACCGGCGGGCAGATAGTCGGCGACGATGATGCGTCCGAGTTGCGGCTGCGGCTCGGTCATCCGCAGCACCACGACGAAGCGGTCGTTCTGCTTCGCGCGGCTCGCATCGACCGGCTTGCCGTCGAGCGTGAAATAATTCCGCTCGATCTTGAAGCCGCGCTCGGCAGCCGGTTCGGGCTGCGTCGGCGCGCCCGACACCGTGACTACGGCCTGCACGCCGCCGGTGCCCACATTTGTGACCTTGAACGGCTGGGCAAGTTCCGTCGCCCGCAGACCGCGGTTGAGCGCGCCTTGCGTGCGCTCGCCGTTGACGTCGAGCATGACGTTCTGCGCGTCCTTGGCAAGCGCCCGGGCGGCAAGCACCATCCAGGCGTTCTCCTGCGTCGAGGTGAACACGGTCTGGCCGCGCGCGGTCTCGACCCGCTGCACGGCAGCGGTGACGGTGGTGCCCGGCGCGCCACCCTCCGAAGCGAGCGTCACCAAGGCGGCGGCATCGCGCAGCACCGAGCCGTAGTCGCTGCGGCCCTCGTTCGATACCGGCTGGCTGAGCGCGGTGAGCGCGGCAGCATAGATGCGTTCCGCGCGCGCCCGGTCGCCGAGCATCGCCAGTGCGGCGGCAAGTTGCGCCTTCGCGATCGGGGTCGCGAACGCGTCGAGCTTGGTGTCGGCGTAATACCGCAGATCGCCGATCGGCGCCGCGCCGTTGCGCGCCAGCACGTAGAGCGCATAGGCAAGACTGCGCCCGCCATCCTTGGCCGGGTCCTGCGCATTGCCGACGAAGTTGCGCAGTCGTTCGAGCGCAAGCTTGAACGCGACATCGGCAACCACGAAATTCTTCTCGCGCGCCCGGGTCAGGAAATCGCCGACATAGGCATCGAGCCAGACGTCGTCGCCGCCGGCCGACCATAGTCCGAACGAGCCGTTCGAGCCCTGGCGGGCGAGCAGGCGGTCGATCGATTCGCGAATGCGCTGATCGATCGCCGTGTCGAACGCCAGATGCGCGGCCGACGCCAGATCGTTGACATAAAGCAGCGGCAGCGCCCGGCTGGCGATCTGCTCCGAGCAGCCGAACGGATAGCGGTCGAGCGCCGCCAGCAGCGCGGCGGCGTCGAGCGCAGTCGACAGCCCGACAGATAGCGCGACACGGCCCGTGCCTGGGACCAGATCGGCGAACAGATCGCTCGACAAGGTCAGGCTCTCGCCGCTCGCCAGCGGCTTGACGGTCCGCCGCGCGAGAATTTGCGTCGCCGGCCTGACGGCAAGCGCGTAGCTGCGCTCGATGGCAAATCCGGTCGGACCGCTGATCTGCACGGTCACGTTAGCGGTACCGCTGCCGGATGCGGTCAGCGGCAGGGTCACAGCGCTACGCTGCCGGGCGCCGAGACGCACCGTCAGCGGCGCGCCACCGCCGACAACGTCGAGCCCCTCGCTGCGCACCGCGATCGTGTAGTCGCCCGCCGGACCTTCGACGTTGTCGAGGTCGAGATGCATGGACGCCCGGTCGCCGTCGAGCAGGAAGCGCGGCAGGGTCGCGGTCAGCACCACCGGGTCGCGGACGACCAGGTCGCCCATGCTGCGGCCGACCTTGTCCTTGCTCCAGGCGATCGCCATGACGCGGATCGTCCCGGCAAAGTCGGGTACGTCGAACACGATGTCGGCCGTGCCGTCCGGCGCGACCGTCACCACCCCGGAATAGAGCGCGAGCGGCTTCTGCGTGGGCGGTGAGCCCTGCAGTTCGGCGCCAAACGCGTCGCCGCCGGTCCTGATCTGTCCGCGCGCGCCCTGCATGCCGTCGATCAACTGACCGTAGAGGTCGCGCAGATCGGTCGAAAGCCGGCGTTGGCCGAGATAGTACTCGTCGGGCGCCGGCGGCTTGTAATTCGTCAGGTTGAGAATGCCGACGTCGACGGCGGCGACAACGATGCGAGCCTCCTCGCCCGGCGCAAGCCCTTCGACCTTGACCGGAACACGCAGCGTCGAATTCGGCCGCAGCACCGAGGGCAGGCCGAGGTTGAGGCCGAGCGTACGGGCCTTGCGGTTGATCGCAAACCACTGCACGCCGATGGCGCGGCCGGGCATCCGCTGCGCCTGGGTGTCGAGCGGACGGCGCAAGGTCGCGACCAGATAAGCGCCACTGCCCCAGTCGCTGCCAACCGGCACGCGCAACTGCGCAACGCCCGGCTGCACGTCCTGGGTGATGGTGGTGATCAGCCGGTCCGCGACCACGTTGAGCGTCACCTTGCCGGCGGTGCGCGCCGTGACCGCGACCGTGATGTTATCGCCAGGTGCATATTCCGGTTTGTCGAGCGCAACTTCGAGGAGGTCGGGCGTATCGGCGCTCGCTTCGGCATACCAGCCGGCATCGAACGCGACCGAGGTCAGCGGGCCGTTGCGGTCCGGTGTGCTGACCTCAAGCACGTAGCGGCCCCACTGCAGCGGCAGCGAAAGACGGGCGGGCCGGTCGGCGGCGACGTCGAACTGTCCATCGGCGACGCGCTTGGTGGTCTTCACCGGCTCGAACTGCCAGGCGCCGTCGCGCCGGTAGTACTGGTAGCGGGTCTCGACCTTGAGCAACTCGTAACGCAGCCCGCTGCGCGCGACCGACGTACCGTCCGGCGCCGCAACCACAACCTCGAACGCGGCATTCTCACCTTCGCCGAGCGAGCGGCCGGAGAACAGCGGCTTGACGCCGATCATCGGCGTGGCCGGCGTCACCGGCAGCACAAGCTTGCGCTCGACCGCGCGGCCGCCGGGCTCGTTCATCCGCACGGTGACCTGCGCCTCCAGCGGACGCGTCGTGACCGGTTGCTTATCGAGGGTGAGCGAAAAACGTGCCTTCCCGGCGGCGTCGGTCTCCGGAAGATTTTCCAACGGCTGGCGGCTGATTTCCACATCCTCGTCGCTCAGGCCAAACTGGAAGCGCGGAAAGTTCGGCCGTTCGCTCGCGGGCTTCACCACCACTTCACCGTCGAGTTCAAGCTTGGCCGCCGGTGCGCCGTAGAGATAGCGACCGTCGATGGTGATGTCCGCCGGACTCGCGCGCGAGAGGCTCTTGGCAGTCGAAGCGAGATTGAACTCGAGCCGATCGGGGACATAATCCTCGATCATGAAGGTGGTCTCGCCGACCGCGGCGCGCTTCGGGTCGGTGTAGGCGCGCACCCGCCAGGTGCCGGTGGGCGCCGAGGATACCAACGGCACCGTCAGCGCGCGCCCGCCGAGACCCTGGTCGGCCACCACCGTGCGGCGATATTCGACGCCGTCCGGACGCTCCACCACCAGCGTCAGCGGCACGCCGTCGGTCGCGAGCCCCTGCCCGTCGCGCAACAGCGCGGTCAGATGCACCTCCTCGCCGGAGCGATACACGCCGCGCTCCGCGTAGACGAATGCATCGAGCCCGGCCGGAACCTGGCGGCCTGCAACGCCGCGGTCGCTGAGGTCGAAGGCCGGCGCCTTGAGACTGAGGAAGGCGTAGTCGCCGCGAATGTCGCTGACGATCAGCATCGCCGGCGCGAGCGCGCCCTCGCCTCGCGTCAACCCGGCTTCGAACTGCACGTGGCCGGTGTCACTCGTCCGCTTGGTGGCGAGAATCTCGTTGCTGCGGGACATCAAGCGGACCAGCAACGCGCCCTTGGGCTGCGTGGTCTCAAGCGAATGGACGAAGACGTGGACGCCGTCGTTACCGGAAAAAGCGCTCAGCCCGAGATCCGAAACGATGAACCACTGGGTGGCAAGTTCTTCGTACTGATCGGCAGGGCCGCCGGCCGGCTCCGCCACCATCACGTAGACGCCGGCCGCGAGCCGCGGTATTGCCTCGCCGATCGGGAACGCCGTTGTCACGTCGGTATTGAGCACCTGCTCGACCTGCATCTCGCCTTTCCACACCTGCGAGCCACGCTCTTCGGTCAGGCGGCCGATGTCGTAGCGGTCGAGATTGCGCTGGAAGTCCCGCCCGATCACGGTCTCAATGAGATTGCGGTCGCCGATGCGATAGATTTCGAGCGCGACCGCCGGCGTGTTGACGGAGACGACCGGGATGCCGCGCTGGCCGGCGCGCGGCAGCACGTACGATTTGCCGGTAAAGCGCGCCGTCGGCTTGCGGTCGCGAACATAGATGTTGAACTCGGCAGACTTTGCCAATGTCTCCTTCACCACCGAGGGAATGCCGGCCCGCAGCGTTATGGCGTAGCGCTCGCCGTGTTTGAGGCCCTCGACACAAAGCTGACGATCCTGGGCGGTCAACGCCGGCTTGTCCTGGTCGCGCACGCTGACGAACGGCGAAAAGTCGATGCGGCGCCCGGCCAGCGCTTCGGAGAACTGAAAGCAGACCCGCGGCGAGGCGGCGTCCGAGTCCACCGTATAGTCGACGAGCCGGAAGCCGTGCTCTTCGCGCATGCGTTCATAGAGCTGACGGACGTTGGCGACCTCGCGCAGATCGAGCGAGATACGCAGCGCATCGAGCGCCGGGCGCCACAGCGCGCGGTCGGTATAGCTGCGCGCGATCACGACCAGGCTCTCGGCCTCCTCGGCAGCATTGCCGCTGCTGCGCTGATAGGCGATGTAAGCCGCGGTGGCAGCGCGTTCGAGCAACTGGGTGCGTTCGTCCTCATTGTTCGGACGGACCTGCAGCACGGACTTGGCAAGGCGCAGCCAGTTGGCGCTGTCGTCAGGCGCGACCACCACGATCTGCCCAAGTATCTGCATGCCGCTGCGGAAATCGTTGCGCTGGAAGGCAGCGTCGGATTCCCGGCGCAGCGCGGCCGCGGTCTTGGTCACCGGCCCGGCCTCGGCCTTGATCTGCGCTTCGAGCTTGATGGCGGCGTCGCCAAGATCGTCGCGCTTGTAGGGCTTGTCGGCGGCAATGGCGGAAAAGGACAACAGAACAACAAGCGCGGCGGCAAAAAAACCGCGAACGAACGCAAGCATGGGAAACCTCCGGCCGCAGGGATGGGGAAAGCCTTGCGGGCATTGTCAAGCTCAACGCGCAAAGATGTCGAGGTCGTGACCATTCGGCCACTCCGGCTGCGGCCGGATGGCACCGGGAGTGTCGAAAACCAGCGGCCAGAACGGGCAAAGCCCCGGGCGCCGCAGACCGTTGAGCTCCGTCAGTGCCGCCTGGCCGCCCCGTTCGCGGCGCGCCGGGACTTGACGCGAGAAATTGAGGACTCGACGCGGGATTTGAGCCGCGACCGAGCGCCGATTTGCCAAATCGGCACAACCACAATACATCCAGCCGCAACGGCCCCGTAGCTCAGGGGATAGAGCAACAGCCTTCTAAGCTGAAGGTCGGTGGTTCGAATCCACCCGGGGTCGCCCCAAAATCTCCCGCGAAAATCGGCACAACTTGCAATGAGCGCTGAAAGGCTCCGTCCTGGACCAGGACGGAGACGGGACGGTCCCTTGCCCGATTCGCATGCTATTGGCACGGCGGTCGGGAGGCACCCAACCCAAAGTTGGATCGGGGCGGCTGGAGGCTGCGATACCTTTCCAAGCTGGGAATAGGGGCCCTCCGCCCCCAAAACGTCTGGCTATTTGTCCGCTTTCTTGAGTCGTAGCGGGCGACATCGCACCGCACGAATTCATCCCGGGAGTGGTTCAAAGCGATCCATCGATCCCCTTTTAGATCGATTTTTCAAACCGCGAATTGCTCGTTTGGCTCGACAGCCCTCGCGGCCGGAGCGATCACGACGCCCATGCTTGCGATTCCAATCATTGCCCCGTGTCTCACCGGCGGGACAATTGCGCGCCCTACCGCTTCTGGCGTCGGCGCCGAACCATCCTGTCCGGTCAGCTGTTCAAGACCAAGAGCGATCGCGACGTCGTGCACCTGCCCTTCGCCGAGACGCCGCCGTCGCTAAACTCTGTCATCGGAGGTCACGTCAAGTATGCTTCGCCAAAATCACGTCACTACCGCTCTTCCGCGAAACCACGACTTGTTAACATACCACACTTTCCAGGACCTGCGTGAGCGTGTGATTGCGACGTGGAATCAGGAACACGCGTCGGTGCGGCGGCACGGCGGTTTGTGAACGTGTCCTATGTGTCAAAAGTTGTCGGCCCCTGGGACGCGACCGGGGAAACCCGGCGATATCGTCGTGATGGACAATCTCGCCAGCCACAAGGTCGCGGGCATTCGTTCGGCGATCGAGGCCGCCGGCGCCGAGCTGCCGTCCTACAGCCCCGACTTCAATCCGATCGAACAGTTCTTCGCAAGGCTCAAAACACTGCTGCGCAAGGCTGCAGCCAGAACGGTCGACGCCCTGATCGCGGCCATCGCCGACGTCCTTACGACGGTCACTCCTCAAGAATGCGCCAACTATCTCGCAAACCAAGGCTATCGCCACAAATAATAAAAGTGCTCTAGCGACCACAGATCGGCCTCGGCGATGCGCTAGCGCCCGATGGCAATCCGCCGTCGCTGTCATGCCGGCCTCGTCGCGAGGCAAAGACACGAGACGCCCCGGCAGACCAGGGCGCCCGGATCCGATGTTAGACTGCCAGCTTGAGCTCCTTAGCGGCCCGGAAGGCGACTTTCTTGCTTGCCTTGATCTTGATTGCCTCGCCGGTCGCTGGGTTGCGTCCCATTCGCGCGGCGCGCTTCCGAACCTGCAGAATTCCGAAGCCGGAAATCCGGATACGTTCACCTTTCTTGAGGTGCTTGGTAATTAGCCCGACCATATCGCCCAAGAGCTCTTCCCCGGCGCGCTTCGTGATCTCGTGCTCCTCTGCCAGCGCGGCTGCGAGGTGCTTCAGAGTGACAGCGCGACCGGCTTTAGTCGGCGCCTTTGAATTCGTCGATTTGGCCATGATGGGTCCTGCGAAATGCACGACGTGCGTGCGACAACACGCAGGAATACGGTTAAACTTTTAACGAATAGTTCGCAGTCTCGGCCGCGGCCGGGCCGAAGAGGCCCTTCGCTACATCATACATTGAGACGGGCATTACCGTTCGTGCCGACAATACGGCGCAACGAGCAACATTGCTCAGAATTCGCTCGACTTCTGCAGCACCGCGAGCATGTGTGGTGGCCAAGGAGCCGTCGCCCATGGACCTGCCGCGCGAAACGATCGAGACCACGATCAAGGTCTACCTGAGGCAGATGCGGGACCGGCTCGACGAGGCTGCCAGCATCGCAAAAGCGGGAAACCTGCGCAGACACCGGTAATTCTAACGAGGGCATCGAGATCGCACTCGATGTCGAACAGCTGCTGTACGAGGTGACACGTTTCTCAATGCAGCCAGCATGATTCATCGGCTCGGCAAATCGCATAGCGGTTCGCACATCTCCCCCTCCCCTGCCCGCCAGCGCCTCCATGGCCTCCGCGGCGCTGTGGCAGTGGCGGCGCTCACGCCGTCACCGAAGCCGAGGAAATCAAGATGTCGAAGCGCAAGACTGCGACCACCGCGAAATTCCAAGCGACGAAAGCTCGCCCTGCTCTCAGCCGCGGCAAAGTTGCCAAGACCACGACGGCCGCAAAGGGCTGGCAGAATGTCCAAGCAGGACAGGGTTATCAATCTGCTGCGGCAGCCTCAGGGTACGACGATTCCCGCCATCATGAAGGGCCACCGGTTGGCAGCCACACTCGGTCCGCGGGTTCTTTGCCGGCGTTGTATGCAAGAAGCTTGGACTGATCCTCGAATCCGACAAGCCGGACGGGGCGCACCGCGTCTACCGGGTCCTCGACCGTAAACCGGCTGCCGGTAAGTCCGGTGCTGCCGTTGAGGGCTGCAGGGCTGCCTGACCGTGTTGTCGGTGCGGCCGGACGACACTGCTGCGACCGAGGCCGAGGTCGACCAAATCGGTCCTTCGGCATCGACGCGTGCGCAGGCGGTGGCGGAGATGTTCGGAGCCTCTTACGACCAGATCTGACCGAGGACATCGCCTGGGTACCGCCCGCGGTCTTGCAGCAAGGCCAGGAAAAGCGAGAGCATTCGTGCCAGTTTGGGGTTCACCTGGGGAATCTTGGTCTAGGACCTTCACGATGCAACGCCTAGACGATTGCGAAATGCCGCGCGGTCTGCGACGATTCCCGCCCCGATGGACAGGTATTCCAATTCAGCAGGTCACCGTGAAACTAGGAATTTTCCTCAGGCGCTCGCTGCCGATCGTCCTCCTTGCCACTGCGCTTGCCAGTTTCGCATCGGGCCAGACCTATCCGAACCGGCCGATCCGGATCGTCGTGCCCTACGCCGCGGGCGGGTCGGTGGACACCATCGCGCGCGTGATCGGAGCGAAGCTCTCCGACAATCTCGGGCAGCCGGTCGTCATCGAGAACCGCACCGGCGCGGGCGGCAATGTCGGCGCCGACGTGGTCGCCAAGTCTTCACCGGACGGCTACACGATGCTGCTCGCGGCCGCAGGGCACGCCATCAGCGCAGGGCTGTACAAGTCGCTGCCGTTCGACCCGATCAAGGATTTCACCCCCGTCACGCAGGTGATCGAATCGGCGTTCGTCCTGCTGTCGAGCCCGAAGATATCGGCCACCAATCTCCGCGAACTGATCGAACTGGCCAAGGCCAAGCCCGGGGCGCTGAACTATGGATCGAGCGGCGTCGGCAGCGCGCTACATCTTGCCGTCGAGATCATGAACAATTCGGCCGGCATCAAGATGGTGCACATTCCCTACCGGGGCGATGCGCCGCTGTATGCAGCCCTGCTCGCCGGCGACATCCAGCTCGCCATGTCACCGCTGTCCAGCGGCGTCGCGCAGATCAAGGGGGGTCTTCTCCGCGGCCTCGCCGTCACCGGGCCGCGCCGCGCGCCGCAATTGCCCGATGTTCCAACATTCAAGGAAGGCGGCGTGTCAGGTCTGGATGTCTCGAGCTGGCAGAGCCTGTTCATGCCGGCCGGCGTGCCGCGTGAGATCGTCGTGAAGGTGCAGCAAGAGGTTGCCAAGGTCATCCGCCTGCCGGACGTGGTCGCGCGCTTCCAGACGCTCGGCGGCGCTGAGCCTGTGGGCAGCACGCCGGACGCATGGGCGGCGCTGTTCAACTCCGACGTCGAACGATACACCCGAGTCATCGAGAAGGCCGGTATTCCGAAGGTCGACTGATCGCAGCGCGAGCCCAGCAAGATCGGCGAGCATTGGCATCCCCTCCTGACGATGTGGAGGAGACTGGCCATCGCAGCCCAGCTGTATGTAATGGGCGTCACTCAACGCGCGTCGCCGATACCAGCCTCAGATTTTTCGCAGATCTGGCCCGTGGCAGTCCATGCAATGCGACGATTTTTGCTGGCTGATCGTATTGTCCATGCGCCATCCGTGCAGCCGAAAGCCATGAATCTTGCAGGTGTCTCAGAAAACGCCGCGACTTGTCATCGGGCGCACTGCCAGCGCGTTCAGCACAATCCCTAGCTTGAACAAAGCAATAGGCCGCTGGGTGCATTCAAATTCACTCATCTGTACACCCCTCTAAAACTCCAAGCGTTCTACGAAGTTCCTTGGTATGCGGTACTCACTTTTGAGACAATTCATCCCGGAGCTGGAGTGCGACGCAATCTCACGCGTTCCTGAGTGATACGCCGCTTGAACTCGGCAAAGACGCTTATCGTTGGGAACATGGCTTTCGTCATGGTGTCCACCCGCAGCCAGCGACTTTCTCATCTCCCTTCTTCGCCGGTGTTGCGCTACACAGCCTTGCAACTGATCGAGTCGGGAATGAATGTCCTTGCATCGCTCGTCGCCGAAGATCGCGGCGCGACCCTCGTCGCCCTATTGGCGCTCGCCGCAGCGTTCCTCTCGGCAGTAGCGACGATCTTCGCCCGGCAAGGTCTGCGCGGCAGCGATCCCTATACCGGCGCCTGGATCAACATGATCGTCGGCGCCGTTGGGCTCTGGATTTGTGTGTTCGTCACGGGGGGCGTGGGCGAGGTCTCGCCGCGGAGCCTGCTGCTCTTTGCCGCGGCGGGGTTGATCGGGACCATCGGCGGACGGCTCACACGCTTCCTCGCCATTGCGAAGGTGGGGGCCGCCGTGTCCGCCGCTGTCAGTAGCCTGACGCCCTTGATCGCTACGTTCCTTGCGATCCTACTACTTGGCGAGCGCATAACCCTGCCGATACTCGTGGGCACCATCGTCATCACGATCGGCACCGTGCTGCTCTCGACGAGCGGTGGGCGCTTGGGCTTTCGCCCGTGGCAGATTGTGTGGCCGCTCATCTCCGCTACGTGCTTCGGGATCGTTCAGATCATCAGGAAGATGGGACTCGACGACATGGGTCCCGTGCTCGGAACGTCCATCAACCTGACGGCAGCCGCGATCGCGTTCAGCGCGATGATGCTGGCGAGCGGTCACCGCGGGATCTACATCTGCCGCGGGCGCGCGCTGATCCATTTCGTCTTCGCCGGCCTCGCGGAGAACACGGGCGTCCTCCTCCTAATCGTGGCGCTCACGTTGGGCGCCGTAAGCGTCGTCATACCGATCACGGCAGCGATGCCGATCTTCGTCCTGATCCTCTCCCACTTCTTCTTGAAGGGGGTGGAAGTGATCACTGCGCGGGTCGTGGCGGGGGCGTTGCTGATCGTCCTCGGCGTCTGCGTCATCACCGCGCTTGCCGACCGTTGAGCCGCTGTCGGCAGTACCGCTGCGGAAGTCATGGCGGCCCAGTCGGCGCTACATTGAAGGTGAGGCCCTCAAATTTGAAAGCGTCTTCGCGGATCGGCTTTAGAAAACAGCGCACCGGAACAGAATTTGGAATTTGTGACGAAGCCGGCCCCGTCGTCTCTCTAAACGGGGAGCAGGCCAATTGGTCGCAGCTGTTCGCGATTCTGTGCGGCAGGCGATGCACCTTTACATAGTGCAATTGCTGCATAACGCCTTCTGGACATGGGTGTTCTGCGACTGTTCGTTTACAAGCGCTCAGCGCGGTCGGCCTATGCGCTCGGTTAACGATGTTGCGCCGGACTCGGCTGGCGACCTTCGCCAAAAAATCACCCAACTCCCGCCTTGCTTGGCCCGTGTTCTCACACAATCGAGCCGCAATCCGGCAAGGGTGGCGTAGCGGAAGTGGTTGGAATTCGGTTGGCGTAGTCTCCGTGTTGATCCTCGAATCATCCGGCGTTGGAGCGCCGGAACGGAGACCACGCCATGACCAACGTTACCACAACGACTGATTC
>JBFXEX010000042.1:0-42118 GCA_050179645.1 Xanthobacteraceae bacterium
GGGGAGGGGGGTGGCGCGAGATGGCAATACGTCGCCGGACCCCCACCCCCAACCCCTCCCCACAAGGGGGAGGGGAGCGCACCGCCTTTGTGGCGACAGTTGCGGAATCGAGCAACGATCTGGAGGCGCCGGCGATCAAACTGCGGCCGGTGATCGCTGATGTCCTCTCCGGGCTTCGCGATAGCGTGGGCTGCCGGCTCGCGCGCATGTCCGGCTCGGGCGCAACGTGTTTCGGCCTGTTCGATTCAAGCCACGCGGCCGTGGCCGCGGCGCGGGCGCTGCGCGAACGTCATCCATCGTGGTGGGTGCGCTCGACGATGCTGGGCGGTCGAGGCGCGACCTGACGTTCGAGTCAGACCGGCGTCCGGCTAGTCTAATTCGACCGGTCGATGCAGAACTCGACCGTCTCCTCCAGTGCTTCCTTCATGGCCGAAGCCGGGAACAGCGCCAGCGCATCCTTGGCGATGGCGCCGTAGTGGCGCGCCCGCTGGATCGTATCCTCAAGCGCGCGGTGCTTGGTCATCAGGCCGATCGCCTGTTCGAGATCGGCGTCGCTTGCCTCGCCTTCTTCGAGCGTGCGCCGCCAGAATGTGCGCTCGGCCTCGGAGCCGCGGCGGAACGACAACACCACCGGCAGCGTGATCTTGCCCTCGCGGAAATCGTCACCGACGTTTTTGCCGAGCTTGGCGGCCTTGCCGCCGTAGTCGAGCGCATCGTCGACGAGCTGAAACGCGATGCCGAGATTCATCCCGAACGACCGGCAGGCGGACTGCTCGTCCTTCGGCCGCTCGGCGAGCGCGGGACCGACCTCGCAGGCGGCCGCGAACAGCTCCGCGGTCTTGGCGCGGATCACGGCCAGATAGGCGTCCTCGGTGGTGGCGGTGTTCTTGGCGGCGCCGAGCTGCATCACCTCGCCCTCGGCAATGACCGCCGCGGCGGAGGAGAGAATGTCGAGTGCCTTGAGCGAGCCGACCTCGACCATCATCTTGAATGCTTGGCCGAGCAGGAAATCGCCGACCAGCACGCTGGCGTCGTTGCCCCACAGGGTGCGGGCCGCCTGGCGGCCGCGGCGCATGTCGCTCTCGTCGACCACATCGTCGTGCAGGAGCGTGGCGGTATGCATGAACTCGACCGCGGCCGCGAGCTTGACGTGGCCGTCGCCGGAATACTGCGCAAGTTTGGCCATCGCCAGCGTCAGGATCGGGCGCAGCCGCTTCCCGCCGGACGAGATCAGATGATTGGCGACCTCCGGGATCATCGTCACCTCCGATCCGGTGCGCGACAGGATCGCGGTATTCACCCGCCCCAGATCGGCAGCAACGAGATCGTTCAAACGGTCGATGGAGGAGGGGGATCGGCTCTCAAACGGGACGACAACGGCCAAAACGACGTCTCCTGGGAAGGACGCGGAAACATAGAAGGGCTATGGTACGTCAGCAAGTGTGACACCAGTGTCCCAATACCGAAGCTCGCCCGTGTGCGGCGCTCTTATTGCGAGCTTCGGAATCAAGGGCACTGACAACTTATTGATTCGGTGTGGCTTTGGTTCCGAAATCCGCATTCCGGGCTTGCCGCCAGACGCGGGCTTCAGAGCCGCCACATCGATGATATGTGCGCGATCGGCCGATTGTGGAAGGGGGCGAGCGGATGTCAAAGATTGAGGAGATCGCGCCACGCGCCGACGGCCGACCGCTCCGAGGCGAGGGCCGTGTGGCCGTCCTGGTGCCGTGTTTCAACGAGGAAGTCGCCATCGGCAAGGTCGTGACCGAGTTCCGGGCGGCGCTGCCACACGCCACGATCTATGTCTACGACAACAATTCCACCGACAAGACGAACGAGGTTGCCCGTGCTGCCGGCGCGGTTGTGCGACGGGAACTGCGCCAGGGCAAAGGCAAGGTCGTGCGGCGCATGTTCGCCGATATCGATGCCGACATCTACCTGCTGGTCGACGGCGACGCCACCTACGATGCGCCGAGTGCGTGTCGGATGATCGAGCGTCTCGTCGAGGATCGGCTCGACATGGTCGTCGCCGTCCGCGTCGATCAAGACAAAACCGCCTACCGGCGCGGCCATCGCACCGGCAACCGGCTGCTCACGGCCTTCGTCGCCAACGTGTTCGGAGCGCGTTTCACCGACATTCTGTCCGGCTACCGGGTATTTTCGCGCCGGTTCGTGAAGTCCTTCCCGGTGCTGTCGGGCGGGTTCGAAATCGAACCCGAGCTGGTCGTCCACGCGCTCGAGCTGGAACTGGCGGTGGCCGAAGTCGAGACCCCCTATTTCGCCCGGCCCGAGGGTTCGGTCTCGAAGCTCAGCACCTGGCGCGACGGCACCCGCATCCTCGCCACCATCATTAATCTCTATCGCTCCGAACGGCCGCTGGCGTTCTTCTTGGGCATTGGCTTTTCGCTCGCCGCGGTGGCGGTCGGTCTCGCCATTCCGATCTTTGTGACCTACTTCGAAGAAGGCATCGTTCCGCGCCTCCCCACCGCGGTGCTGGCAACCGGACTGATGCTGCTCGCCTCGTTGTCGGTGGTCGCGGGTCTGGTACTCGATACCGTTACCCGCGGCCGGCGCGAAATGAAGCTCCTGGCCTATCTCGAACAGCGGGCCCCGGGGGCTGACAGCGACCGGCGCCAGATCTGAAAGGAGCCCCGCATTGCGCGAACTCGTGCGCACCAACAATGCAGTCCTGATCTCCGCCGTCGAAGCGCTGCTCAACGGCGCCGACATCCCGCATGTCGTGCTCGACCAGCACATGAGCGTGCTCGAAGGTTCGCTCGGTGTACTGCCGCGCCGTGTCCTGGTGGCGGACGACCATGAGGCCGAGGCTCGCCAGTTGCTGACGGAGGCCGGGCTCGGGGATGAGTTGCGCCCCGATGGCAAGTGAGCTTCGCGTCGCCGAGGTCACCGAGGATGCGGTGCTCGGCGGCCGGTTGCGCCTCCTGCAGCCGCGGCGCGGCCATCGCGTCGGACACGACGCGATCCTGCTGGCGGCAGCGACGCCCGCGCGGGCCGGGGAGCAGATCGTCGATCTCGGCGCCGGCGTCGGCGCGGCTGGCCTCGCGGTGGCGGCGCGCAACCCGGATGTCACCGTGACTCTGGTCGAGATCGACCCAGCGCTGGCGGCCCTGGCCGCGGAAAACGTCCAGCTCAATGGGCTGGCCGCGCGGGTGCGCGTCGTCGTGCTCGATGCGACGGCGCCTGGGCGCGCGTTCGCTTCTGCCGGTCTGCCGGCCGAGACGGCGATGCGCGTGATGATGAACCCGCCGTTCAACGATCCGGCGCGGCAGCGAACGTCGCCGGAGCCGGCGCGCCGGCTCGCTCATGCCCTACCGCCGGACGCACTCCCGCACTGGATTCGGACGGCCGTCCGGCTGCTGCGTCCGCGCGGCACGCTGACGTTGATCTGGCGGGCTGACGGTGTCGCCGAGGTCCTGCGGGCGCTGGAGCCGGCGTTCGGTGAGGTTCAGGTCTTGCCGGTGCATCCGAAGCCGGCGGCGCCGGCCATCCGCATTCTGGTGCGGGCGACCAAATTGAGCCGGGCACCGCTCTCGCTGCTGCCCGGGCTCATTCTCAACGATGATGAGGGACGTCCCATGCCCGAGGCCGACGCGGTGCTGCGCGGACATGCGATCCTGCCGTTGGCCTGACGAGGCGTGACCATACTGCTTGGCCTTGCGGCCTTCCTTGCATCAGTTCGCGGCAACGCACCGCTTCAACCGCTTTTTCGACCAAGCGGACATCAAACACGTCAGTCCTTGAGCCTTCGTTTGATCTGGCTCAAGATCGCCGGCGCATTGAGGAAGGGAGATAAGGCATGGGGTTGGTGCCAGACTTCTTGCTCGATTACATCTCGGTCAACACCTATTGGACCATTCTGTTCATCTTCCACGCGCTGCTCGCGGTGGCGTTGCTTGGCGCGCTAACGCATCAGGCCGCTGCGGTTCTGATGCCGGTGCGGCAGGTGGCTGCGGGCGGCCCGACATTCACCGAGCGCTTCCGCACCGTGCATGGCGCCGCATACGCAGGCGCGGTCTGCGTGCTGTGGATCGTGACGTTTGTCTTCGGCGCCTGGATCTACACCAAGTATCGCATGTACGTGCGCATCCCGATCGAGCAGGAAGGCTTCTGGAAGACGCAGGGCGTCTTTGAATTGAAGGAGCATCTTGCGTCGATCGGAATCGGTCTCCTGCCGATCTACTGGTACTTCTGGAAAAACGCCGGAGATCCCGAGTACGACAGCCCGCGCAAGTGGCTGACCGTCACGCTCGCAGGCATGTGCTGGTACATTTTTCTCGTCGGTCACATCGTCAACAATGTGCGGGGATTTGGATCGTGAGTACGACCACGCAAGCCCAGCCCGCGCGCGCGGCCACGCGGGCCTCTTCCATCACGTTCAGGACGTTTGCGACCGTATTCGCGATTGCCACGCCGATCATCTACACGATCTGCGAGATGATGAACTGGCCGCTGCTCACCTATCATCCTGGCACGAACAAGGTGAACCTCGGCTGGGCGGCGGCCGTGCGCGACGAAGGCCCGGCGATGTACTGGTACGGCTGGACTGCGACCACCCTCATCGGCGCCGCGGTGCTCGGTCTTATCGCGACGAGGCTGCCGGAGAGCACGGTCAGGAAAATCCCGTTGGCGCTGGTCTGGATCACGCCGCTCGCCGTGATCCCGATCCTGATCTATGCGCTGCGCTTCTTCTGGCGCTGGTAGAAGCGACGCTGTCTCGCGGCGACGTATTTAAATCGCTGTCCGGTTTGGATATGCTGAACGTCCGAGACCCGGAGACCGAGATGCTGACGCTGATCCGAACGATAATGCTGGGCGCAGGCTTGGCGCTTGCCCTTGGCCCCGCAACCCTGTTCGCCGGCGGCGACGACTACGATGCGATGGCCGATTCCGAAGGCAAGGGGCCGGCCTACTATGGCTTCGTGCGCGACGCTCGCGGCTCGCCGGTTCCCGATGCGCGTGTCGTGCTCCAGCCCAAGGCTGGCGAGGCGGTAGTGCTCAAGTCCAACGTACTCGGGCTCTACCGCAGCCATATCAACAAGGAGGTGCGGCCCGACGACGTCGTCGTGTCCTGCGACAAAGCCGGATTTCAGCAGACCGGCGTGCAGCGGCGCGGGCAGGGCAGTGCGGCGAACGTCGAGATCAATTGTACGCTCCGGCGATTGTAATCCCGCCATGTTGCGGCGCTTGACTTGTTGCGCCGCGCTTTTGACAGCATTCGTTGGCGCGGACCCAGGGCAACTGCAGGCCCAGCATGCCGACACCATTTTGCTCAACGGCAAGATTGTTCGTTTCGACGGCGGAGCCGCGCAGGCGCTCGCCGTCCGCAACGGCCGCATTGCCGAAATCGGCAGCAGCGACGAAATTCGTGCGCTGGCCGGCCCGGTCACGCGCACGATCGATCTTGGCGGCCGCACCGTCATCCCGGGCCTGATCGATTCACACATCCACGCCATTCGCGCCGGGCTGACCTACGGCACCGAAGTGCATTGGATCGGCGCGCGCACGCTCCAGGAGGCGCTCGGCCGCATCCACGCCAAGGCCGCAGCCGTCCCAAAAGGCTCATGGCTGGTGGTGGCGGGCGGCTGGACGCCGCGCCAGTTCGCCGAGAACCGTTTGCCGACGCAGGGCGAAATCTCGGACGCGGCGCCGGACCACCGCGTCTACGTGCAACTGCTCTACAGCCGGGTGCTGCTTTCGCCCGGCGGCTTCGAGGCGCTGGGCATCCCGGCCGACGCCGGCCTGATGCAGCACATCAAGATCGAGGACGGCCTGGACGGCGAGCCGACCGGCTGGCTCCTCGGCGACGCCCGCACCATCAGCGAACTGTTCGACCGCCTGCCGCGTCCGAGCATGGCACAACAGGCTGCGGGAACGCGCGCGTTCTTCCGCTCGCTCAATGCGCTCGGGCTGACCGGCGTGATGGACCCCGGCGGCTACAACATGCCGCTCGACGCTTATCGGGCGCTGTTCCAGGTTTGGCGCGAGCGGGGATTGACGGTTCGCGTGCGCTACAATCTTTGCGCGCCGCGCCGCGGGCATGAACTGGAGGACTTCAAGTCCCTCACCGCTGCCATGCCGATGGGCTTCGGCGACGAATGGCTGCGCTTCAACGGCATCGGCGAGAACGTCACCTGGGGCCTCTACAACAACGAAACGCCGAGCGATGCGCAGAAAGAACGCCACTACGAAGTGCTGTCGTGGGCCGCCAGGCGCGGGCTTGCGGCAACCTTCCACTGGCACAACGAGCGCTCCGTGCATCACCTGTTGGAGGTTCTGGAGCGCGTGAACGCCGAGACGCCGCTTGCGCCGCTGCGCTGGTCGATCGCGCACCTGAACGACGCCTCGCCGCAAAGTCTCGCGCGTATGAAGGCGATGGGCGTGGGCTGGCTGATGCAGAACGCATTCTACTTCCGGGGCGAAGCGTTCCTCGGCCAACGCGGGCTGGAGGCGGCGCGGGTCGCGCCGCCGATCGCGAGTGCGCTGCGCATGGGCCTGAAGGTTGGCGGCGGCACCGACGCGCACCGCGTGATGTGGCCGTCGCCGTTTGTCTCGCTGCAGTGGATGATCGACGGCAAGACGGTGGGCGGCCTGCCGACCCGCGGGCCGGAGGAAGCGCCGTCGCGCATCGAGGCGCTGCGGCTCTACAGCGAAGGCAGCGCCTGGTTCACCTTCGAGGACGGCGAGCGTGGCTCGCTCGCACCGGGCCGGCTTGCCGACCTCGCAGTCCTGGACAAGGACTACCTCACGGTGCCGGTCGACGAGATCGGCACCATCGTTTCGCTGCTCACGATGGTCGGCGGCCGAATTGTTTACGGCGACGGTCCGTTTGTGGCTTACGAGGAGTAGGCCCGTTGATCCGCTGCTGCTTGGGCAACGGCAACGTGCGTTTCGACTGCAGATGGCGGGGCCTCACTCGCGCCCGTGCTGTTCGAAATCTTCGTAGTGCATGTCGGTCTGCTGCTCGATCAAGGCGAGCATTCCCTTGGCGTCTTTCGTCTTCACCAGCAGCTTTGACGCCTTCTTGAACGCGTCCCCGAATATTCCCCGGCTGTTGAGCGGACACACCATCAGGCAAATCTTGCAGCCGTATAGCTTGTGAAAATAGGGCTCGCACGCCGGAGTATCGACGTGCCAGCGTTCAATGCCGTTGACGATCTGCTTGAGCGGCTTGATCGCGTCGCCCGGACAAAAGCGTTCGCACACGCCGCACTTGTGGCATACTTCATCGATCCCGAAGTCCTTCGGTCCATCGGTGTGCAGCGGCATCTCGGTCGAGACCGCGCCGAGCCGGAACGATGAACCCAGTTGCGGAGAGATCAGCGAGCCATGCTTGCCGAGTTCGCCCAGACCGGCGAGATACGCCATCGCTACCAGCGGAATGTCGCCCTCGTTCGGTTGCATCGCGGCGCTGTAGCCGAAGGCGGCGCATTGATGCGCGACGCGCACGCCGATGTCGTCCAGCTTGTGATAGACGCGATGGACTTCGTCCTGCGAACGCGGGCCGATGTCGGCCATGTTGTCGTAAGACATGGCGATGCCGAACACGACCACGTGCCGGTGATTCGATGCTTCGGCCTGGGTAAACACCAGCCGCGGATCGTAATCCGCGATGCCGACCGCATCCGCTCCCATATCGAGGACCAGCGCCTTGATCTCCTCGGTCGTCTTCGCGGCGTCAATGATCTCGGTCCGCTCCGGATTGACCGGCGGGCAGCGGTTCTGAAGAAGAATATTATTGCGGATGAAGATGCTGCGCTTGGCGGCAGGCGGCATCCGGGCGCGAAACCGGGCGGCGCGGTCGGCGTCGGTGCCGCCGACCCGCGCGCGTGTCGGCGGTTCGGCTCGATCCAGGTCAATTTTGCCCAAGTCGGGTTCCCCCGAAGCGCGTCATTCGACGGTGAGATTATATCGGAATTCTTCCAGATTACGACAGTCCGGCCGTGGTCGCCGCGAAAGCGCGGCAATGATGCTGACCAGGATCGTCGTTTCCCGGCGTCCATTTGGCGCTCGCCCGCGAGCCGACGGAGGGAATGAGCGCACCCATGGTTGACGAAGGGTAGATTTACGCCATCTGAGACCTTGGCCTCATAACGCGACATCACGCCGCGCAGGCCGAAAGCGTGTTCCGGCAGGGGACCATCTCCATCTATCGGGCGCGGCCAAGGGAAAGGTTCGTTATGAGCGAGCGAAGCGCGAGTGAGCATTGGAAGCAGCTTCTGGCGAGCGGGCGCGAAGGGGTGCGCAAGCTGCTGCCGCAGCGCCTGCGCGGCGACGCGGTCGTCGTGCCGGTGGTGCGGCTGTCTGGCGTCATCGGCTTTTCGACGCCGCTAAAGCCCGGCCTGACGCTGGCCAGTGTCGCCAAGCCGCTGGAGCGGGCCTTCACCACCCGCGGGGCGCAGGCGGTGGCGCTGCTGATCAATTCTCCGGGCGGCTCGCCGGTGCAGTCGCACCTGATCTATCGCCGCATCCGCGATCTCGCGACCGAGAACAAGCTGAAGGTGATCGCGTTTGCCGAGGACGTCGCCGCCTCTGGCGGCTACATGATGGCGTGCGCGGCGGACGAGATCATCTGCGATCCATCGTCAATCGTCGGCTCGATCGGGGTGGTGGGTGGCTCGTTCGGATTTGCCGGACTGTTGGAGAAGCTCGGTATCGAGCGGCGGCTCTACACCTCGGGCGACAACAAGGCGATGCTCGATCCATTTCTGCCGGAGAAGCCCGAGGACGTCGAGAAGCTCAAGGCGGTCCAGCGCAAGATCCACGAAGGATTCATCGCGCTGGTGCGGGGAAGCCGTGGCGGCCGGCTCAAAGGCGCCGACGAAAAGCTGTTCTCCGGCGAGTACTGGACCGGTGAGACCGCGGTCGAATTCGGGCTCGCCGACGGCATCGGCGATCTGCGCAGCACGTTGCACGCGCGCTTCGGCGACAAGGTCGTAACCCCGCTCGTGTCGCCGCCGCGGAGCTGGCTCGGCCGTACGCAGCCCGGTCTTGCGCTTTCGGGGCGTGCGGATATCGCCGAAGACGTGGTTTCGGCGCTCGAAGCGCGGGCGCTCTGGGCCCGCTATGGGCTCTGACGACATCGGCAGGGTCGTCGCCATCCGAAAGCCCAGAAAAAACCCAGATTTTGCACCAATGTTCCGGCCAAGCCACGACGTTCGCATCGAAACTCCTCGATGCGCGTTGCAGGTCTGGCGTTTGGCCGGAAGTGGTGTCCGGCAATCGACGCGCCCTTAGAGCTGCTCAGGAGACCAATGCCATGCCGCCGTTCGTCATTCCGCAACTCGTCAAGCTTGCCCTCGGTGCGGCCGGGGCCGCGGCGGCGGTGCATTGGATCGTGAAAGAAGCGCGCCGGGTCAATCAGGAGCTCAAGGCGCAGACCGCGCCGGTGCCCGACCGGACGGTGCGGGAGGCGTTGCCGACGCTTCGCCGCGATCCGCGTACCGGCGACTGGCGGGTGATGTAGCCCGCGGGGGCGCGCGCTCCGGAGCATTTTTCGACGCATCGAAAGGGCCGGGGGCCGTTCTTGACCCCCCGGTTGGCGGCCGTTAGGTCTAGCCCGCCGCCTGCGCCGGCGTCCCTTTTGGCCTCATCCCATGACCAACGAACTTCCCGCCCACATGCGTCCCGAGCGGTCGTTCCAGGGCTTGATCCTGGCGTTGCAGCGCTATTGGGCGGACTACGGCTGCGTCATTCTGCAGCCCTACGACATGGAGATGGGCGCCGGCACGTTTCATCCGGCGACCACGTTGCGCGCGCTCGGGACGAAGCCCTGGAACGCCGCCTACGTGCAGCCGTCCCGCCGGCCGAAGGACGGCCGCTATGGCGAGAACCCCAACCGCCTGCAGCACTACTATCAGTTCCAGGTGATCCTGAAGCCGTCGCCGGAGGACCTGCAGGACCTCTATCTCAAGTCGCTCTACGCCATCGGCATCGATCCCAAGCTCCATGACCTGCGTTTCGTCGAGGACGACTGGGAATCGCCGACGCTCGGCGCCTGGGGGCTGGGCTGGGAATGCTGGTGCGACGGCATGGAGGTGTCGCAGTTCACCTACTTCCAGCAGGTCGCCGGCTATGAATGCGCGCCGGTCGCCGGCGAGCTGACCTACGGGCTCGAGCGACTGGCGATGTACGTGCAGGGCGTCGATCGCGTGTTCGATCTCAATTTCAACGGCTACGAGGGCGCGAAGAAGGTCACCTACGGCGACGTGTTCCTGCAGGCCGAGAAGGAATTTTCGCGGCACAATTTCGAAGTCGCCGACACCGATATGCTGTTCGCGCAGTTCCGGATGGCGGAAGACGCCTGCCGCAAATATCTGGACGCCGGCTGGATGAGCGAGGGCAACGCGCGCCGCCACGCCATGGCGCTGCCGGCCTACGACCAGTGCATCAAGGCGAGTCACGCGTTCAACCTGCTCGACGCGCGCGGCGTGATCTCGGTCACCGAGCGGCAGAGCTACATCCTGCGGGTGCGCGAACTGGCCAAGGCCTGCGGCGAGGCCTGGCTCGCGACCGAGGCCGGAGGAGTTGTGTGAACCGCCGCCGCGTGCTGCGGATCGCCCTGTTCGCCGGTGCCGGCCTGAGCTTTCTCTTTGCGATTTCCGTCTGGCTCAACATCGACGCCGATCTGTCGTCGGAGTATTTTTCCGGGGATGCGCTCGATTACGCCCGCTATGTCTGGCTCGAAATCAACCTGATGCTGATCGCGCTGGCGATCGGCGCGGTGGCGCTCCTGGTCGCATTGCAGGACAATCTGTTGTCGTGGCGCCCGCGGCCGCGCCGCAAGGCGGACGCCGAAAAAGTTGCAGCCGACAGAGGAGACGATCATGAGTGAGATCCCTGAGATCGCCGGACGGCAGCCGATCGAGGTTTCGGTGGATGCCGGCAAGAGCTACTGGTGGTGCGCCTGCGGTCGCTCGAAGAAGCAGCCGTTCTGCGACGGCTCGCACAAGGGCACCGGGTTCACGCCGCTCGAATGGAAGGCTGCGGCCACCGAGCAGGCCTGGTTCTGCGCCTGCAAGCGCACCGGCCGCCAGCCGATGTGCGACGGCAGCCACAAGCGCCTGCCGGCTTGATGCAGCGTGACAACGCGGACGCTGCCTGCTACCTGCGGCTGACCGCATAAGCCGCTTGATCCGTCCGCAGAGTCCGTCCATGCCCGACCTTCTGCTCGAATTCTTCTCCGAGGAAATCCCCGCGCGGATGCAGGCGCGCGCTGCCGACGACCTCAAGAAGCTGGTCACCGACCGGCTGGTCGAAGCCGGGCTGCCCTACGAGGGCGCCAAGGCCTTCGTGACGCCGCGGCGGCTGGCGCTTGCCGTGCAGGGCGTGCCGGTGAAGCAGCCCGACCTGCGCGAAGAGAAGAAAGGCCCGCGGGTCGGCGCGCCAGAAGGCGCGATCGCCGGCTTCCTGCGCGCCGCCGGCCTGGCGTCGATCGATCAGGCCAAGGTGCAGCCCGACAAGAAGGGCGACTTCTACGTCGCAGTTATCGAGAAGCCTGGCCGTCCGGCAATCGAGGTGATCGGCGAGATCGTTCCGCAAGTGGTGCGCGGCTTCCCATGGCCGAAGTCGATGCGCTGGGGTGCTGAGTCCGCCAAGGAGGGCGCGCTCAACTGGGTCCGCCCGCTGCATTCCATCGTTGCCACCTTCGGTCCGGAGACCGAGGAGCCGGACGTCGTGACGTTTAACGTGAACGGCATCGCAGCGGGCGACGAGACGCGCGGCCATCGCTTCATGGCGCCGGCCCCGTTCCGCGTGCGCCGCCTCGACGACTACATGGCGAAGCTCGAGAAGGCGAAGGTCGTGCTCGACCCCGAGCGGCGCAAGGAGATCATCCTCGCCGACGCCAAGAACCTTGCGTTTGCGCAAGGCTACGAATTGGTCGAGGACGCGGGGCTCCTGGCGGAAGTCGCCGGTCTGGTGGAATGGCCGGTGGTGCTGATGGGATCGTTCGACGAAGCGTTTCTTTCGATCCCGCCTGAGGTGATCCGCACCACCATCCGTGCCAATCAGAAGTGCTTCGTGCTGCGCGACCCACAGACCGCGCGGCTCGCGAACAAGTTCATCCTGGTGTCAAACGTCGAGGCCGAGGACGCCGGCGCGCAGATCGTTGCCGGCAACGAGCGCGTGATCCGCGCGCGGCTCTCCGATGCGAAATTCTTCTACGAGACCGACCTCAAGGCGCGGCTCGAAGATCGGCTGCCGAAATTCGAGCACATCGTGTTCCACGAGAAGCTCGGCACGCAGGCCGAGCGCATCGCGCGGATCGAGGCGTTGTCCGGACACATTGCGAAGATCATCGACGCCGACATCGCCAAGACGGAGCGCGCCGCGCGGCTGTGCAAGGCCGATCTGCTGACCGAGGTGGTTGGCGAATTCCCCGAGCTGCAAGGCCTGATGGGGAAGTACTACGCCGAGGCGCAAGGCGAGGACGAAGCAGTCGCGCATGCCTGCGAGGATCATTACCGGCCGAAAGGTCCGGACGATCTCGTGCCGGCCGATCCGGTTTCGGTCGCGGTCGCGCTCGCCGACAAGATCGACACGCTGGTGGGCTTCTGGGCGATCGACGAGAAGCCGACGGGCAGCAAGGACCCCTACGCGTTGCGACGAGCGGCGTTAGGGGTTCTTCGTTTGATTCTTGAAAACCAGGCTCGAATTCAGCTCACACAAATATTCATGATATCGCACGGCTATATCTCTGCTCGTCTATACGAGAAAGAGACGACAGACCATCGTGCAGCATTTGAAAACGTCCGCAGGTTGATGCTGCCAGGCCAAGTGAACAGGATATTGGAGGCATACAGCAAAGGCCACGAAGAAGGCGCCAAAGAGTTCTATTTCTCTAAAGCCGCGAACGACATACTTGATCTTATGAGTTTTATCGAAGACCGGCTCCGCGTTCATCTTCGTGATCAAGGTGCTAGGCATGATCTGTTGGATGCAGTTTTCGCACTGAATGGTCCTAGAAGCGACGACGGTTCAATCAACTTGTCCGCGTTTCAGGACGATCTCCTGCTCATCGTTCGCCGCGTCGAAGCGCTGGGCAAATTCCTCGACACTGATGATGGCAGAAACCTGCTTGCCGGCACCAAGCGCGCCGCAAATATTCTCCGCATCGAGGAGAAGAAGGACGGCCGGCAATATGTCGGAGCGCCGGATCCGCGATTCTACCGGCAGGACGAGGAGCGGGCGCTGGCGCACGCGATCGACACTGCTGAGCGGGAAGCCTCAGCGGCGGTCGCCAAGGAAGATTTCGAAGCGGCGATGCGCGCCATGGCGACGCTGCGCCCGCACGTCGATGCGTTCTTCGACAAGGTGACGGTCAACGTCGCTGACGGCCCTGAGAAGGATCAACTGCGCGCAAACCGCCTCAAGCTGCTCAACGAAATCCGCGAAGCCACCCGCGCGGTCGCTGACTTCTCCCGCATCGAAGGCGGGTAAGCGCGAAATTTCTTTTCGGGGTCCGCCGCCGCCGCGAAATGTCCTAGGAGCGCAAGGATCGCGAGCGCGACCGAGACCAGGACACCGGCATCGCCGGTTCACCCAGATGCAGTTCGTGCATGATTGTCTCCCCCGGGCCCGGTTCCGCGCCTACGGGGTCGGGCCCTCTGGCGAGGGGATCATTGGACGCGGCAACCGCCTTCCAGCGGCATTGGGCTTGATCGGCGGACGCCAGGGTGCATGAGTGAGACGGGATCGACCCGATCCTGTCACCCGGAGACCTCCATGTCCCTCACCGTCGAACATATCTCGCCCCTTATTGCGCTGATTGCCGGCATTCTGATCCTTCTCGTGCCCCGGCTGTTGAACTACATCGTTGCGTTCTACCTCATCCTGGTCGGTCTCATCGGGCTCAACGTCATCCATAATTTCCTGCGGTAACCTGCGAACGGTTCCACTGTCATCGGGGCTTGCCTCATCGGGCAGGCCCGTTATTTCTAGTGCGGCGGTTCAAAAGTCCGCATGATCTTGCCGCCAGCTCGCAATGCGGACTTCTGAACCAAGCCGCACTAGCTCAAACTCGGCTAGTGTCCTTCGATTTCAAGTTTGCAAATGAAGGTGCCGCACAATGGTGCAAACTTCGGAATCGGGACACTAGCGGCGAAACCAACAACGTCTCAGGACTACATGGCCAAATCGACGCCGAAACGCCGCGTGAAAAAGCAAGCGCCCGCCGTGTCCCGTGCATCGGCGGCCCGCAAACCGGTCCGCAAACCGGCATCCGCCAAAGCGGCGCCGAAGCCAGCCAAGCGCGCGGCGACGAAGCCGCGCCGGCCTGCGCCAGCAAGCCGTGCGGTTGCACCGCCCAAAGGCAAATGGGTCTACAGCTTTGGCGACGGCAAGGCCGAAGGCCGTCTCGGCATGCGAGAGCTCCTTGGCGGCAAAGGCGCGGGGCTCGCCGAGATGGCCAATCTCGGCCTGCCGGTGCCGCCCGGCTTCACGATCACGACCGAGGTCTGCACTTACTACTACGCCAACGACAACCGGTATCCGGCCGACCTCGAACGGCAGGTGAAGACGGCGCTCGACGAGGTCGGGCGCATCACCGGCAAGAACTTCGGCGACAAGACGAACCCGCTGCTGGTCTCGGTGCGCTCCGGCGCCCGCGCGTCGATGCCCGGCATGATGGACACCGTGCTGAATCTCGGGCTCAACGATGAGACCGTGGAGGCGCTGGCGGCAAAAAGTGGCGACCGGCGCTTCGCGTATGACAGCTACCGCCGCTTCATCACCATGTATTCCGATGTCGTGCTCGGGGTCGGCCATCACCACTTCGAGGAAATCCTCGATGACCTGAAGGACCGCAGCGGCTACATGCTCGATACCGACGTCACCGCGGACGATTGGGTCGAACTGGTCGGCCGCTACAAGGAGCGCCTTGAGGAGGAGCACGGTTCGCCGTTCCCGCAGGATCCGCACCAGCAGTTATGGGGAGCCATCAGCGCCGTGTTCGGTTCGTGGATGAACCAGCGCGCGATCACCTATCGGCGCCTGCACGCCATTCCGGAGAGCTGGGGCACCGCCGTCAACATCCAGGCGATGGTGTTCGGCAATATGGGTGAGACGTCGGCCACCGGCGTCGCCTTCACCCGCAATCCCTCGACCGGCGAGAAAAAGCTCTACGGCGAATTCCTGATCAACGCGCAAGGCGAAGACGTCGTCGCCGGCATTCGCACGCCGCAGGAAATTACCGAACAGGCGCGCCGGGAAGCAGGCTCCGACAAGCCGTCGATGGAAGGCGCGATGCCGGCGGCGTTCAAGGAGCTCACGCGCATCTACGGCGTGCTGGAGCGGCACTATCGCGACATGCAGGACCTCGAATTCACCGTCGAGCAGGGCAAGTTGTGGATGCTGCAGACCCGCGGCGGCAAGCGCACCGCCAAGGCGGCGCTGCGGATCGCGGTCGAACTGGCGCACGAAGGCCTGATCACGCGCGAGGAGGCGGTGACGCGGATCGAGCCGTCCGCGCTCGACCAGTTGCTGCATCCGACCATCGATCCGGCGGCCGACCGCCACGTGATCGCCACCGGCCTGCCGGCCTCGCCCGGTGCGGCGTCTGGCGAGATCGTGTTCTCGGCCGACGAGGCCGAGGCGCTGAAGGCGCAGGGCCGCCGCGTCATCCTGGTGCGGGTCGAGACTTCGCCCGAAGACATCCACGGCATGCATGCGGCCGAAGGCATCTTGACGACGCGCGGCGGCATGACCTCGCACGCCGCGGTGGTCGCGCGCGGCATGGGCAAGCCGTGCGTCTCCGGCGCGGGCTCACTGCGGGTCGACACTGCGGCCGGCACGATGGGCGCCGGCAATCACCGCTTCAAGCAGGGCGACCTGATCACCATCGACGGCTCGACCGGCCAAGTGCTGGCCGGCCGCGTACCGATGATCGAGCCGGCGATGTCGGGCGAGTTCGGCACGCTGATGGGCTGGGCCGACAAGGTGCGCAAGCTCGGGGTGCGCGCCAACGCCGATACGCCGAACGACGCCAGGGTCGCCTTGAAGTTCGGCGCCGAAGGCATTGGGCTTTGTCGCACCGAACACATGTTCTTCGACGAAGACCGCATCCGAGCCGTGCGGGAGATGATCCTGGCTGACGACGAACGCGCGCGCCGTACCGCGCTCGCCAAGCTTCTTCCGATGCAGCGCGCCGACTTCGTCGAGCTGTTCGAGATCATGCGGGGACTTCCGGTCACCATCCGGCTGCTCGATCCGCCGCTGCACGAGTTCCTGCCGCATACCGAGGCGGAAATCGCCGAAGTGGCCGCAGCACTGGGCGCAGACCCGCGGAAGCTCGCCGATAGAGCCCGGGAACTTGCCGAATTCAACCCGATGCTCGGCTTTCGCGGCTGCCGATTGGCCATCGCCTATCCGGAAATTGCGGAAATGCAGGCGCGCGCCATCTTTGAGGCGGCGGTCGAGGCCGGCAAGCGCACCGGTCAGCCGGTGGTGCCGGAGGTGATGGTTCCTCTCATCGCCACCAAGCTGGAATTCGACCTGGTCAAGGCGGGTGTCGACGCCATGGCGGAGGCGGTCGCGGCCGAAACCAAGTCCCGCGTCCGCTACCACGTCGGCACCATGATCGAACTGCCGCGCGCCGCGCTGCGCGCCGGCGAGATCGCCGAAACAGCCGAATTCTTCTCGTTTGGCACCAACGATCTCACCCAGACCACGTTCGGCATTTCGCGTGACGATGCGGCGAGCTTCCTCGGCACCTACGTGGCGCGGGGCATCGTCCCGGTCGATCCGTTCGTGTCGATCGACCGCGACGGGGTCGGCGAACTGGTACGGATCGGCGTCGAGCGCGGCCGCAAGGTCCAGCCCCAGCTCAAGGTCGGCATTTGCGGCGAGCACGGCGGCGATCCCGCCTCGGTGGCGTTTTGTCACGACATCAAGCTCGACTACGTGTCCTGCTCGCCGTTCCGGGTTCCGATCGCCCGCCTCGCCGCCGCGCAGGCTGCGCTCGGCAAGACGCCCGCTGGCCAGGCGTAGCGCCGCGGCGCCGTTTCTCGCCTGCTTTAGTCGGGTACTCAGTCCCCTGGCTGCGTGATAGCGTCGGGCAGCGCCGGCAAGAGCGCCAGTGAGGGATGATGGCCGAGGAAGGCAAAGCCGCGGTGGCGGAAGAAACGTCGAGCCCCGACCCGCGGCTGGTCAGTGAAGGCGCGATCTCCGACGAGGCGTTGCGCAAGGCCGAAGAATTCATCGAGCAGGAAGAAGGTGCCGCCAACCGGCTGGTCGGCGCGTGGGCCACGATCGTGACCGCCATTGCTATCACAATGGCGTTGTTTCACCTCTATGCCTCCTACGACATCGTGCCGACCCAACCGCTGCGCTACACCCACGTCGCCTTCGTGCTGGTGCTGAGCTTCCTGCTGTTCCCGATCGCCGCCAGGTTCCGCAACCGCGTCCAATGGTGGGACGTGATCGCGGCGGCGGCCTGCGTCGGCATCCTGATCTACGCGATCGTCGGCGGTGAGGAATTCACCGACCGCGCCACCTCGCCCGACCGGCTCGACGTCGTGCTCGGCGTCATCTTCATCGTGCTGCTGCTGGAAGCCACGCGCCGCACCACCGGCTGGATCATGCCGGCGGTGGCGATCCTGTTCATCGCCTACGCGATGGCCGGCCCGCACCTGCCGCCGCCGTGGACCCACCGGGGCTACGACCTTTCACGACTCGTCGGTCACTTGTTCATCACGCTGGAAGGCATCTTCGGCGTCGCCGTCGACGTCTCGGCGACCTTGATCGTGATGTTCACGATCTACGGCGCGTTCCTGCAGCACTCGGGCGCCGGCAAGTTCTTCATCGATTTCTCGATGGCGCTGAGCGGCGGCAAGGCCAACAGCGCCGGCCGCACCGTGGTGCTGTCGTCGTTCCTGCTGGGCGGGCCGTCGGGCTCCGGCGTTGCCACCACGGTGACGATCGGCGCGGTCGCCTATCCGATGATGAAGCAGTCGGGCTTCGAGAAGAACGCCGCCGGCGGACTGCTGGCGGCCGGCGGGCTCGGCGCCATCCTGTCGCCGCCGGTGCTGGGCGCTGCCGCATTCCTGATCGCCGAGTTCCTCAAGATCAGCTACCTCGACGTGATCTGGATGGCAGTCATCCCGACCTGTCTCTACTACATGTCGCTGCTGTTCATGGTCGAACTCGACGCCAAGCGGTTCGGCGCCGGCGCGGTGCGCTACGAGCAGCCGATTTCGCTTGGCGCGATGACCAGGCGTTACGGCTTCCACTTCACGACGCTGATCGCAGTCATCGTGTTCATGGTGGCGGGATTCTCGCCTATGCTGGCGGTGTTCTATTCCACGCTGATGGGCTTCCTTTTGAGCGCGCTGACGCCCGAGACCGCGCTCGGACCGCGGCGGTTGTTGCTGCCGGTGCTGGCGATCTCGGCCGCCATGCTGGCGCCGGCGTTGTTCAATGTTGTTGTGTCGACGTTCAATGCGCTGTTGAGCGCCGATCTTCCGACGCTTCCGGTCACTGCTCTGAACGACGTACTGCTCGTCTATCTGCCCGGCTTGCTGCTGGTGCTGCTCGGCATCCTCGGCGTACTGGGGCTGACCAGGATCGGCCGCGAAGAAACCCTGCACACGCGGAAGCTCGCGCGCACGCTCTCCGACGGTTCGATCGGCGTGCTCAATGCCGCCACCACCTGCGCGTCCGCCGGTATCATCGTCGGCGTGGTGACGTTGACCGGTCTCGGTCTGAAGTTCTCCTCGATCGTGCTCGACTATGCGGGCGGCAGCCTTCTCCTCACCGCGCTCTACACTGCGCTTGTCGTCTGGATCGTCGGCCTCGCGGTGCCGGTCACCGCCTCGTACATCATCTGTGCGGTGATTGCGGCTCCTGCGCTGATGAAGCTCGGCGTGCCCGACTACGCCGCCCACATGTTCATCTTCTACTATGCAGTGCTGTCGGAGGTTTCGCCTCCGACCGCACTGTCGCCGTTCGCGGCCGCGGCGATCACCGGCGGCGATCCTTACGCCACCACGCTGCAGGCATGGAAGTACACGCTGCCGGCTTTCCTGGTGCCGTTCGTCTTCATCCTCGATCCGCTGGGCGTGGGGCTCTTGATGAAGATCCCCAAGGACGGTTCCGGCTGGGACATCCTGTTGATCGCCGGCAAGACCGCGGCGGGCCTGATCGCGCTGGCGGCGGCGGCGCAGAACTGGGCGCTGCGACAGAACACCACGCCGGAGCGGGTGCTGTGGGTTCTTGCCGGCCTGTTGCTGGTGTTCCCAAGCCTCCTGGAGCCGCTGGCGGAACGGCTCACCGGCTACGACCTGCCGCATCCGGCCTCGTTCGGACTGGCGATCTGCGCCGCGTTGTTGCTAAAACAATTCATGTCGCTGGCTCCGCCCGCGGCAGCAAAAAACTAACCAGGGAGAAACGACCGTGTTCCGACAGCCCACACGCATATCTATTGCCGGCGCTATCGCGCTCGGCGCAGCGCTCCTGACGGGCGCGGCACTCGCACAGCAAAAGACGATCGCGATCGGGACCGGCGGCACCGGCGGCGTTTATTATCCGCTTGGCGGCGGCATGGCGAACGTCATTTCCAAGAACCTCCCGGGTTTCCAGGCGACCGCCGAGGTCACCGGCGGGTCGGTCGACAATCTCAAGCTGATCGGCACCGGCCAGAGCGAGCTCGGGTTGTCGATGGCGGACGCGGCGCTCGATGCGGTCAATGGCGTCGACAAGTTCAAGGGCAACAAGATTCCGATCCGCACCCTGATGGTGCTCTATCCCAACCGCATGCACGTGGTGAGCATCGAAGGCACCGGCATCAACAAGATGTCCGACCTCAAGGGCAAGCGGGTATCGACCGGCTCGCCCGGCAGCGCCACCGAGGTGATGGCGTTCCGCGTCATCGAGGCGTCTGGCCTCGACAAGGACAAGGACATGAAGCGTGAGCGGCTTGGCGTCGCCGAGTCGGTCAACGCCCTCAAGGACAAGAAGATCGACGCCTTCTTCTGGGTCGGCGGGTTGCCGACCGCCGCCGTCACCGATCTCGGCGCCACGCCGGGCGTCAAGATCAAGCTGGTCGACCACAGCGACGTGGTCGATAAGATGAACGCGAAATACGGCAAGCTCTATGTGAGCGACGTGATCCCGGCGAAGACCTATCCGGGCCAGGACACCGACAACAAGAACGCGACGGTCTGGAACATCCTGGTCACCAGCGACAAGATGAGCAACGACGACGCTTACAAGATCGTCAAGCTGATCTTCGACAAGAAGGACGACCTCGTCGCCGTGCACAAGGAAGCCCGGAACTTCGATTACAAATATCAAGCCACCGGAAATTCGCCGATCCCCTGGCATCCAGGCGCGGTGAAATACTTCACCGACAAAGGCCACAAGATGTGACCATTCCGTTGGAACCGGCTGCGCCGGCCCTCGTCGTGGGTCAGCGCAGCCGGTTTCTGATTCCCGCGGTCCCTTGCCGATTTACATCCAATAAGGACTTTGGCGAACGCCACGGTGAGATTTTGACAAATCTTGGACTGCGGTGTGGTTGAGCTCATTTGCCGTTGATGCGTAGCGACGCGGCAACACGCGGGTTTTCGCAATAAACGATCGATCTGGCTGCTCTTTACACGTCCGCAAGGTTACCAAGAGAATAACCAAAACTGTCGCATTTGTGCCTTAACGCCGCCCTTTGCCGTCGTGACTATCCCCCTGTCGTTTCGGGGGAAATAGACACATATGGTTGCGCCGGTAGACCGGCCGAGGGGTGTCCTTGCGGGCACCTTCGGCGTCGGAATTCTGACGTTCCTGCTGCTGCCGAGCGAGGTCGGATATCAGGACCTTGCCGCGCTCATCGCACGGGACGTCGCATCCGTCGAACGTCCGCACAAAGCCAGTCTCGTCTCGCCGTTCGGGACGATTCATGCGGCGAATCTCAATCTGCCGCAGCCGGTCGGCTCGGGCATCAAGCCGGCGCTGGGCTATACGCTCGCCTCGCTCGATCCAAGCAATGCCGAGCTGACGGGCTCGATCCGCGAGCGGATCTTGCGCGAAAGCGCTCTGACCCTCTCGCCCGACGCCAACGGTCCGTGGATCGACCGCAGCCGCAAGGGCGATCAGCTCACTGTTGAGGTTCGCAGGAACGAGAATGTCGCGGCGAAGGGCGACCGTCTCGCGGTTCCGCCGGTGCAGCAGGCGAAATCCGAACCGAGCGCCAGCGCCGAGGCGGCCCCGCAGCAGGTCGCGGTTGCGCCGTCCGTGCGAGGGACGGCCGAGGTGGAGCCGCCAGTCGATCTTCCAGCCGAGAATCGGGTCGCTGCCGAAAAGCAGCTCGCGGATCCCGCCGAACAGGCCGTGAAGATGCAGACGGCAAAACTGTCGCCGCCGCCTGAGGCGGACGAGCCCGCGGCAAGTCCGCAGCAGGCGAAATCCAAGTCCAATTCCAAGTCCAATTCCAAGTCCGCTCAAGCCGTCGCCGAGACGAAGCAGAAGCCTTCGCGACAAGCGGAGAAGCCCCGGACCACGCGTCAGGCATCGAGCAAGCGTTCGCACAAGGAGGCGCGTGCCGAAGGGGAAGCGCAGCGCCGTGCCGAGCGGATCGCGCAAGAGGCAAAGCAGAAGGCCGAGAAACTCGCCCGCAGCCAGGATGCGCCGAAGCCGGCCGAAAAGCTGGCCCGCACGTCAGACACCCCGCAGTCGACATCGGTGCCGGTTGAAGCCGCACCTGCGCAGCCGGTTGACGTCGCGGTGTCCGAACAGGGCCAGGCGTCCAGCGCCGGAGTCCACGCGCCTCCGGGCGAAACCAGCCCTTCCAATGGCTTTGTACTCGCCAGCGCCGGCGACTACCGGGTCGGCCGCGACACGCGGCAATTCGAGCGCGACACGACGCCTGCTACCGCGGTCGCCGCGCCGCACGGGCCCGGCAACGACGTCGAGGTGGAGGTCGCCGACGGCAAGGCGGACGCACTCCACACCGCCAACGCCATCGCATCCGCTGAAGGAACTCCGACCCAGCGCAAGTCGCGGCTGTTCTTTGGCGGCGATCCGATGGGCCGAAAGGTCGGCAGCCTCGAACCCTGGAAACCGGATTCTGCACCCCGTTTTGACGGCACCGTGGGCGATGTCGCTACCGATTCGGCGAAGGATTCCGAGATCAAGCTTGCAGCTTTGCCGCCGGCCGAATCGACGGTCGATAGCACGATCCTGCCGGGCAGCGTTCCGAGCCAGAGTGTGAACAAGGATCCGAACGCGCACGGTGGCCAGAGCATCGCGCCCAAGGGCGAGGTGACCGGTGCCGATCAGCGCCCGATGACACCGGCCGAGCGTCTCGGCCTGAACGACGAAAAGAGCCGCGCCAAGACGGTGAAGTGCCTCACCGAGGTCATCTACTTTGAAGCGCGCGGCGAGGTCGTCCGCGGCCAGATGGCGGTCGCCCAGGTCGTCCTCAACCGCGCCTTCTCGGGTAAGTACCCGACGACGGTTTGCGGCGTCGTCTATCAGAACGCGCACCGCCACCTCGCCTGTCAGTTCACTTTCGCCTGTGACGGCATCACTGACCGGGTGAAGGAGCCCGATATGTGGGAGCGCGCAGACGTGATCGCCAATGAGATGCTCGACGGCAAGATCTGGCTGCCGGAGATCGGCAAGGCGACGCACTATCATGCGTACTGGGTGCGCCCCGGCTGGGTGCGTACTATGAACAAGCTGCACCGAGTCGGCGTCCACACCTTTTATCGTCCGCGCAACTGGGGCGACGGTGAAAACGCGCCACAGTGGGGCGATCTCGACGAGACCCAGGAAGTGGCAAAGAAACTGGTGGAAGTGGCCAACAAGCCGTAATCGAAAAAACGCACCAAGGACAAATGGCCGGGCCTGTCCCGGCCATTTTGCGTTTCAGAAACGCGGCCGTACGGGTCCGGACCGCGGAGCCTGCCATTCACATCTCGATATCGAGTCCGACGTCGAGGTTGGGGGCCGAATGGGTGATCCAGCCGGATGAGGCGTAGTCGACGCCGGTCGCGGCGATCCCGGCAATTTGGTCCAGCGTGACGTTGCCCGAGGCCTCCAGCACGAACCGGCCATCGACCATCTCGACAGCCTTCGCCATCGTGGCGTTGTCCATGTTGTCGAGCAGGACGACATCGGCAATGCCGACCGCGATGACCTCGCTGAGTTGTTCTAGGGTATCGACCTCGATCTCGATCTTCACCAGATGGCCGGCCACCGAATAGGCGCGTTCCAGCACCGCGCGGATGCCGCCCGCCACCGCGATGTGGTTGTCCTTGATCAGGATTGCGTCGTCGAGGCCGAAGCGATGGTTGAATCCGCCGCCGCAGCGCACGGCATATTTCTCGATGGCCCGCAGCCCCGGCGTGGTCTTGCGCGTACAGCAGATGCGCAGCTTGGTGTGATTGACCCGGCGCACGAATTCATGCGTCGTGGTGGCGATCCCCGACAATCGCCCGAGGATGTTGAGTCCGACGCGCTCCGCCGACAACACGGCGCGCGCCGGGCCCGTGACCGTCATCAGTGCAGTCCCGGCCGCAACGTTGGCACCGTCGCGCGCGTGCGCCGCGATGGCGATGTCGGGTGCAAGCTTGCGGAAGCTCGCGGCGACGAACGGCAGCCCGGAGATCACCCCGGCCTTGCGGGCCACCACGATGGCGCGCGCCTGGGTGTCCTCCGGAATAGTCGCGGTCGATGTGATGTCGCCGGCGCGGCCGAGGTCCTCGGCGAGGGCCCGGGTGACGACGGCGTCGATTTCAAGCGGCGAGAGGAAGGCGTCGGGGCAGAGCAGGGAGGTCATGCCGATCACCATAACGGCCGGTTCTCGGATATTCAAACCGGCCGCATGCTCGGCGAGTGCGGGCCTCCCGGCCCGGCCCACGGTCACAACCTCGCGATCTGGCATGCGTTCGGCGATGAGCGGTCAGTCGAATCTTGACTTTGGAACGGGCGGGCAAGGCCTTACAAGGCTCTGCGCCGTGCCAGTGCTCCCGGGGACCGTCCCCGGTGTGCGGTCCGACGGCGACCGTGCGCGGCGAAGCCGGCTCCCAAGAGCGGCGGCCCCGCGCGGGCTGAGTTCAAGGGTCCGGGTCATGACGGTTTCGCTTCCATCCGCGCGCAACATTTCGGCGGCCGGCTGGCGCACGCCTGCCGTGATCGTGCTGTGCGGGTGCGTTTGCGCCGTGATCAGCTTCGGGCCGCGCGCGACGCTCGGATTCTTTCTGACCCCGCAATCGCTGGCCAACGGCTGGGGCCGCGACGTGTTCGGCCTCGCGATCGCGATTCAGAACATCATGTGGGGGCTGGGCCAGCCGTTTGCCGGCATGCTGGCCGACCGGTTCGGCGTGGTCCGTGTGCTGTGGGTCGGCGCCATCGTGTACGCCATCGGGCTCGCCATGATGGCCTACGCCACCACGCCGCTGATGCTCAATCTCTCGGCCGGCGTGTTCATCGGCTTCGGGCTCGCCGGCTGTGCGTTCAGCGTCGTGCTGTCGGCATTCGGCAAGCTCCTGCCGGAAAACATGCGCTCGCTGGCGTTCGGCGCCGGCGCGGCGGCGGGGTCGTTCGGCCAGTTCCTTTATTCGCCGCTTGCTGTCTCGCTTGTCGATGCCATCGGCTGGCAGCAGACGCTGCTGACCTTTGCGGTGCTGATGCTGCTCATTCTGCCGTTTTCGCTGCCGCTCGCGACCGCCGGGAAAGCCGTCGCGCCGGACGTGCCGTCGCAGTCGCTGCGGGCGGCATTGTCGGAGGCGTTGCTGCACCGGTCCTACGTGCTGCTGGTGCTCGGCTTCTTCACCTGCGGCTTCCAGTTGTCGTTCATCACCATCCACTTGCCGCCTTATCTGGTCGACAAGGGACTGACGACGACGATCGGCGGCTGGACCATCGCGGTGATCGGGCTGTTCAATATTTTCGGCTCGCTCACCTCCGGCTGGCTCGGCAACCGGATGCCCAAGCGGTACATTCTCTCGATCATCTATTTCGGCCGCGCGCTGGCGATCCTCGGGTTCATCCTGCTTCCGGTCACGCCGTTGACCTCGATCGTGTTCGGCGCCGTCATGGGCTTCCTGTGGCTTTCGACCGTGGCGCCGACGCAGGGGCTGATCGCCGTCATGTTCGGCACGCGCTGGCTCGCGACGCTGGCCGGCGTTGCGTTCTTCAGCCATCAGGTCGGCGGCTTCCTCGGTGTCTGGCTGGGCGGAGTCGTGTTCGAGCGCACCGGCTCCTACGATGCGGTATGGTGGCTTTCGATCCTGTTCGGCGTGCTGTCGGCGGTGATCAATCTGCCGATTGTGGAAAAGCCGGTCGTACGGCCCGTCGCGGCCACGTCGCCAGCATGAGCGTGTCCATGAGCGGTGTCACATGAGCGGTGTCATATGAGCGCAACGCCAGGAAACCACCGGGAACGCGAGGCACCACCGCTGTCCGCGGTCCGGAACGCCGCGTGGCGTACGCCCGTGGTGATCCTGCTGTGCGGTTGCCTGATCGCGATGCTCGGCTTCGGCGCGCGTTCGGGACTTGGCTTCTTCCTGACGCCGATGTCGCAGGCCAACGGCTGGGGCCGCGACGTGTTCTCGCTGGCGCTGGCGGTCCAGATGCTGGTGTGGGGCGCGGCCCAGCCGTTCGCCGGCGGGATCGCAGATCGCTTCGGGCCGATGCGGGTGCTAAGCGTGGGGGCGATTCTCTACGCGCTTGGTCTCGCCGGTATGGCGTATGCGAGTACGCCCGGCATGCTCCATCTCACGGCCGGCGTGGTGATCGGATTCGGCCTTGCTGGCTCGTCCTTCACGGTGGTGATCGGCGCCTTTGGCAAACTGATGCCGCCGGCGTGGCGCACGTTCGCCTTCGGCGCCGGCACGGCCGCCGGTTCGTTCGGTCAGTTCCTGTTCTCGCCGCTTGCGGTCGCGTTTATCGGAGAGTTCGGCTGGCAGCAGACGCTGTTGGTTTTCGGCGCCTGTGTTCTCTTCATCATTCCGTTGTCGCTGGCGCTTGCCATTCCCACCGAGGCGGTGCCGGCGGCCGGTGCGCCGCCCAAGCAATCGGCCGCACAGGCGCTCTCCGAGGCCTTCGGCCATCGCAGCTACGTGCTGCTCGTGCTTGGCTTCTTCACCTGCGGGTTCCAGATTTTCTTCATCGCCGTGCATCTTCCGGCATTTCTCGTCGACCGTGGACTGCCGGCCGAGGTCGGCGGCTGGGCGCTCGCCACGATCGGATTGTTCAACATATTCGGGGCGATCGCCGCCGGATTGCTGAGTAGCCGTATGCCCAAGCGTTACGTTCTTGCGCTCATCTATTTCGGCCGGTCGGCGGCGATCTTGGTTTACATCCTGCTGCCGGTCACGACGGTTTCGACGCTCCTGGTCGCTGCCGTCCTCGGCCTGCTGTGGCTCTCGACCGTACCGCCCACCTCGGGACTGGTGGCGGTCATGTTCGGCACGCGCTGGCTTGCCATGCTGTTCGGCTTCGCCTTCTTCAGCCATCAAGTCGGAGGCTTTCTTGGGGTCTGGCTGGGCGGGGTGCTGTTCGAACGCACCGGTTCATATGACATGGTGTGGTGGCTGGCGATCCTGCTGGGTCTCCTGTCGGCGGTGATCAACCTGCCGATCGTCGAGAAACCGGTGGCGCGGCCCGCGCCCGCGCCGGCCTGATCGGGTCATCCATGCACGGCAATGCTCCCGTTCCTCCTGCCGCAGGACTGAAGCGCAACTGGCGCATGCCAGCCGTCATCGTCGTGTGCGGCTGTCTCATTGCCATGATCGGTTTCGGGCCGCGCTCGGCGCTCGGCCTGTTCCTGACGCCGATGTCGAATGCGCAGGGCTGGGGCCGCGAGGTGTTTGCACTCTCGGTTGCGATGCAGACGCTGCTGTACGGCGCCGCGCAACCGTTCTCGGGCGCGCTGGCGGATCGCTTCGGCATGGTTCGCGTGCTCATCGCCGGCGCACTGCTCTATGCTGCCGGGCTGTACATGATGGCCCAGGCGACGACCCCGGGCATGCTGTATCTGTCGAGCGGCGTGCTGGTCGGATTCGGGCTCTCGGGTTGTTCGTTCAACCTGATCATTTCGTCGTTCGGCAAGCTCCTGCCGGAGAGCTGGCGCTCCACGTCGTTCGGCGCCGGCACGGCAGCCGGTTCGTTCGGGCAGTTCCTGTTCTCGCCACTGGGTGTCGGCCTGATCGATACGTTCGGCTGGAAGACCGCGCTCGAGGTCTTTGCCGTGCTGATGCTGCTGATCATTCCGCTGGCGTTTGCGATCAGCACACCGCGGGCGAACGAGCCCACCGGCAGAACGGCCGCGCGGCCGGGCCAGACGCAGACCTTCAGGCAGGCGCTGGCCGAAGCGTTGGGGCACCGCTCCTACGTTCTGCTCGTTACCGGCTTCTTCACCTGCGGATTTCAACTCGGTTTCGTCACCGTCCACCTTCCGTCCGATCTGATCGATCGCGGCCTCTCGGTGCAGATCGGCGGTTGGACGCTGGCCTTGATCGGACTGTTCAACATTATTGGCGCGATGGGCTCCGGCTGGCTCGGCAACAGAATGCCCAAGCGATACATTCTGTCGTTCATCTATTTTGCCCGCGCACTCGCCGTCATTGCGCTGATCACGCTGCCGGCAAGTCCGGTCGTCACCTTGATCTATGGCGCGGTGACCGGCCTGCTCTGGCTCTCGACCGTGCCGCCGACGTCCGGCCTCGTGGCGTTGATGTTCGGCACGCGCTGGATGGCAATGCTGTTCGGCATTGCCTTCTTCAGCCATCAGGTCGGCGGCTTTCTTGGTGTCTATCTCGGCGGCTATCTCTACGACCGCACCGGCTCCTACGATATCGTGTGGTGGCTCGGCGCGCTGTTCGGCGTTGTCTCCGCGCTGATCAATTTGCCGATTGTGGAAAAGCCCGTCCCCAGGCTCGCTGCCGAACGGGCCGCGCACTGATCGCGGAATGAATCGCAATGCGCGGTGCCTCGCCGGCTTTTTCCCATTGTGCTACTGACGCCCACGTTGTGGGCCGACAACCGGGAACGACTTGATGCCGTCATTTAAAGCAATCGTCATCGACAAGACCGAAGCCGGGCAGAGCGTAGCGTTGCGCGATTTCGACGAGGCGCAGCTTATGGATGGCGACGTGACCGTCCGGGTCGAATGGTCGACGCTGAACTACAAGGACGGCCTCGCCGTCACCGGCAAGGCGCCGGTGGTCCGCCGCTTTCCGATGATCGCCGGCATCGATTTCGCCGGCACGGTCGAGACCTCCTCGCATCCGGACTGGAAACCCGGGGACCGGGTGATCCTGAACGGCTGGGGCTGCGGCGAGACCCATCTCGGCGGCTATGGCGAAAAGGCGCGCGTGAAGGGCGACTGGCTGGTGCGACTGCCGGAGGGGATGAGCGCGCGTGAGGCGATGGCGATCGGCACGGCCGGCTACACCGCCATGCTGGCGGTGCTCGCATTGGAGCGGTACGGATTGACGCCTGCGAGCGGTCCCGTCGTCGTGACCGGCGCGGCTGGCGGAGTGGGCTCGGTTGCGATTGCGATCCTGTCCAAGCGTGGCTTTCAGGTTACGGCGGCGACCGGGCGGGTCGCCGAGGCTGACTACCTCCGGCAACTCGGCGCGTCGGAGATCATCGACCGCAAGGAACTGGCCGGGACGCCACGGCCGCTGGCGAAGGAGCGCTGGGCGGGCGGCGTCGATTCCGTCGGCTCGACCACATTGGCAAACGTGCTGTCGATGACGCGCTATGGCGGCGCCGTGGCCGCCTGCGGCCTGGCGGGCGGGATGGATCTCCCCGGGTCGGTCGCGCCGTTCATCCTGCGCGGTGTTTCGCTCCTGGGCATCGATTCGGTGATGCATCCGAGGGCAGGCCGCGAACTGGCATGGCAGCGCCTCGCCGCCGACCTCGATTCCGCAAAGCTTGCCGAGATGACAAACGAAATCGGACTGGGGGAGGTCATCGACGCCGGGGGCAAGATCATCGACGGGCAGGTGCGGGGGCGCCTGATCGTGCGAGTCGCTTGATTTGAACCTTGTTCAGAGTTTGGCGACTAACCTCTTGTAGGATGCAAAGCGAATCGCACGGTTAGCAAAGGATTACCGTGCGTTCGGTAGGGGCAAGGGGATCATCATGTTCGTGCGTTTTGCGATCGCGGCCGCGTGGCTGCTGGTGGCGTATCCATCGTTTGCGGAACCCCTGAACGCCGACGGCGCACGCCGCTTCGTCGTCGGAAAGCTGTTCGAATTCACCTGCTTCGACGGCTCCCGCGGCGACGGGCGGATTTATGCCGACGGCTCGGTGATCGGCAGCATCCAGACGCGCGGAACCGGACCCTACCGCAACATGTGGCTTCCGGCAGGAACCGTGTATGCCAAGGGCGAGGCGGTCTGCGCGACGGTGAAGGGCATGCCGTTCGAGCCGTGCTTCAACCTGAACAAGACCAACAGCAAGAGCTTTCGCGGTGCGGTGTCCGGGATGGGCTTTGCGTATTGCGACTTCACGCGCCGCAGCAGTGGCGTGGCCAGCCTGAATTCACCGCGGCGGCCGCTGTCGCTCGACCCGCGGGCCGCCGCCCAGGCCAACTGACCGGCTAATCCTGACACTCGATGACCTTGCGCCGCTTGCCGATCTCGGCGGCGCAATAGTCCATGAAAGCGCGCACCCGAGCGGTGTTCTGCAGGTCGGGGTGCGACAGCAGCCAAAGCTCGGCCTCGAGCTCCGGGATGGGCGGAGAGAGCCGCGCCAGCCCCGGTACCGCCGCGCCGACGAAGCAGGGCATCAGCGCGAGGCCGACGCCCGCTGCGGCCGTTTCGGCAAGCCCGATCAGGGTATTCGCCTTGTAGACGATGCGCTCGTCGTCGACATGCTCCTTGAGCCACTTCGAGGCCTTGGCAATGGCGACGTTGTCGGTGAAGGCGATCCAGTCGTACTGGGGCGCGTCGGTCAGCACGTCGAACGGCCGTGAAGCGAGCCGGCTCGGACCGTAGATCGCCCAGGCGATCCGCGTCAGGAGGGTGCCGGTTGGCGCTTCCGCGCCCGGGTAGGTCGCCCTGAGCGCGACATCGGCGTCACGCTTCGACAGATTGAGCGTCTTGTTGGTGATGACCAAGTCAAGGACGATCTTGGGATAAGCGCGGCGAAACCCGACCAGCACGTCCTGAAGCAGCCGGAGCAGGATGATGTCGATGGTGGTGACGCGCAGTTCCCCGGAAGGGCGCAAGTCCTGGCCGGAGATGCGCCGTTCGAAGGTGACGATGTCATCACCCAGCCGGTTGGCAAGCTCGACCATCTGTTCTCCGCAACTGGTCAGCGCGTAGCCGCCGCGGCCGCGTTCGAACAGGCGCGACCCCAGGTGCTCTTCGATCTGGCCTAGCCGGCGAAAGACCGTGGAGTGGTTGATGCCCAGTTGCTCGGCCGCCCCGGCGAGCGAACGACTGTCGGCGATGGCTTTCACGTAGCGGAAATCGTCCCAGGACAGCATTCAGAATTTGCCCGACCGCGCTTGCGAATTTGCAAGATAAGGTCGCAACCACAACCAGTTTCTGTAGAAGAAAGCAAGTGTTTAGAATTAGTCCAATAGTCAAAAGCTATATCGGCGGGTCGGTGAACGCGCCCGTGAGGCGAGGCGGCTTCGGCCCCCGTTTCTCGAAGAAAAGAATTCCAAAACAGAAAGGGTGCCGGCAAGCCGGCACCCTTCTGCGAGAGAGAGATTAGCCCTTGGTCACGATCGGGGGCGGAGCTTTGCCCTTGCCCTTACCGACCGCAGCGCAACCGGCCACGCTCACGGCGACCAGAGTCGCCACCATAGCAACGAGAACTTTCTTCATAGCAGGCCCCTGTTTTCCCCTGTTAAGCCTGACCCAAGTCAACACGAAGATTGCACAGGCCTCTAGTGCTCAAAGGCCACAGTGGGATTCAAAACTCGTTAACCGTGGCGTTGAATCCGTCGATCGATCTGAATTTGTTTCGATAAAACAATTGCTTGCAGGGACGGCCCGGGCGCCGTGCAAACCACACGGCAGGCCGCTCTCGCATGCCGGTGAGGGGCGGATTCTGTCCGACGCCCGGGATCGGCCACGGCCGTCGCCGCGCCGCGACGACGCCCGGGGCGGAATCGGCCCGTACACGCGGTCAGCGCGGCAATCCGAGCGAAATTCGGCCGGAGAATCGGGCTCAGAAGCCCGACTTGAGCCACTCGTCCAGCGGCATGACGTCGGGACCCTCGCCGAACTTGTGGGTCCAGTTGTCGATCGCCCATTGGCGCCCGCTGACGGTCTCGCGCAGCACCGCGGTGGCGTGGGGCCAGCGGTCGAACAGCAGCCCGCGGGCCCGGGGCGGATCGACCTTGTGGTGCTTGAGCAGGCCCATCTGGTCGAGAATCAGCAGGAAACTGGTGTTGTTCCTGCTCATGTCGATGCAGTCCATCTGGTCGGGGCCCTGTTCGCTGCGCACCCCCGCATAGGCGACCCGGCGGGTGGTGCCGGCTTCCGGACCCACGCGCTGGTCGAACCACTTGGTCGCCGCCGCAATGGCTTTGCGCTCGGCTTCGGGGTTTTTCTTGGCGGATGCGAACATTCGCTTCAGCTTGCCATGATCGCCCGAGCCCAGCCCGACCGCGGTCCGGAACCGGCAGCCGAAGCCATGGCAGATCACCACCGAGCCTGTCGTCGGCGGCGAAATCGACAGCTGCGTGTAGACGTCGCTGAGCGCGGGATCGAGCGCATGGGATGGCGTCGCGCCGCACATGAGCGCGGCCAGCGCCGGCCCGATCAACTTGAGCTTGAGAAAGCTGCGGCCCCCGATGCGGCCTGTCTGGCTCGAACGCATTTCCGCCTCCCGCCGATCGCGAGTTTTTTTCCCCAGGGCCGTGACATGCGCGCAAGGCAGCGCCCAGGAGCGCCATGCGGCAATAGTCCGGCCGGGCGGTATTGGAATGACCGATCGTGCCAAAATTACGCCCCGGCTGTGGCCGCCCACACACGATGCGGGTCGCGGATGCCGCGGGTTCGGCGATTTGCCGACCGGTGTGGTGCATGAGCTTCGCTCTCGACGCGCTCCGCCCTTCACCCTCCCCTGGAGGGGGAGGGTCGACCGCCGCAGGCGGTCGGGGTGGGGTGAAAGTCTCGCGGTTGAAAGATCACCCCACCCCGGCTCGCATCGCTTGCGCGATGCTTCACCGACCCTCCCCCTCCAGGGGAGGGTGGGCAGCGAGTCACTTGCGATGGCGGTGGTCAGCACGCGTTTGCATCGCTCCTCGTCCTTCCTTCGATCCGGGCAAATCGCTTTGTGCTCGCGGCGCGGTGCGCCCGAGGCCTGGTCCGTTTCCCGCTCCTGCGTGGTGCAGGGCGAGGGGAGGTGGAGCGCCGGGCGGCGCAACCCACTCCGCGCTCATGAGGCGCGGCGCGCGCCGTGGTCGGGCGCGCACGCCTCCCGGCGCTCCACCGCGGTTTCGCCGTCGCCTCCCTTGAGACGACAACCGGCCCCGGGCCGCGCTTCGCGGGGGCATTTGCGCCCTCCGTCAGCGAGCTCCTCGCGGCCGGCTCATAGTGGCCAGGCGGCATAGCAGTTTGCGTGGCGCAAACTGCGTAAACTTGTTTGCGCTGCCCCGGAGCCGCCCGAGTGCGTGGCTGCGAACCACGCCCGCAGGCGCCGCATCCCGCTCCATCCGCCGAACGCCTCCGGACGGGCGCCCCTCAGCGAACGGGATGGGACCAATCTGGATTATGTTCCTAGGGATGTCAAGGATTATGTTCCGCGCGAGTTAGCGCAGCACCGCGAATGCTTTGTCGCGTTTACGGCCGTAGCGGTAGACGGCGAAGTCGTCGTCGAAGCTCGCCGCGCGGGTCAGGCCGAGCCGCTCCATCACGGCAAAGCTCGTCCGGTCGACGATGGAGAAATTCTGGTCGGGGAACACCTCGCCGATCGACCAAGCGGCTTCAAGATCGGCGGAAGTGACCTTCTGCAGCTCGGCGACGCCGCGCCGGACGCCGAGCCAAAAGCCTTCAGCGGCCTGCCGGTGCACCCGGCTGTTCAGCAATTGCCAAGCTTCAATAAGAACGTGATCGGTGAGGAGAGGAGTGTCGATCTCGGCAAATAACTGCTTCGCGCGCCTATTATATCGGTCCCGGACATTGGCCGCCGCAAACCAGACTGACGTGTCGACAAAGACGGTCACCGCCGCTTCGCTTTTGGCGTGCGGCGGCGACGCTTGCTTCCAGTCTTGCGCAGATGTTCTTCCCACAAAGCCTGACCGATCATTTTGTCCTTGTCGCGCGCGATGTTCGTCGGTTGCGCGGACGCACCGAGATCGAACAGGATCGAAATGTCGGGCTTCACCTGCTGCTTTTTGGCATCGAGGTCGCCAGCCACAAGACGGCGAATATACTCGGCAAATGAGATGCCTAGCTCGGCGGCCTTGGCCTGCGCCCGCCGCTGCATCTCCGGGTCCAAAGTGATCTGGGTCCGAGCGTTCATGATGGCGACATCATACCATCACCTTGCTCGTCGACAAGGTAAATCGCGTCAGACGTGTCTCCACGTCTTGAAAGGCGATAAGAAGTCGAGCAGCCCTTGGTTGCCGGGTGTGAACATCCCAAACGATCCCACGGCTTGATTCGCAAATGTGAGGCTTAAATGAAAAGTCTCGGTCTGGTCGCAGCGGCGCTGCTTGGACTCTTTAGCGTGATCCAGGACGCCTATCCCACGTATTCATATCGCTATCGGCTGACGATCGTGATTGAGATCGACGGCAAGGTTCACTCCGGCTCCAGCGTGATCGAGGTGATCTGGAGGGAACGGCCAAGCATGGGATCCTTCTCGCCCTACATCCGTGGACAGGCTGTATTCATAGATCTTCAGTCGCGCGGCGCAATCGTTGCGACACTGACCAACGGCGAATCCTATGGGCCGGCGCAGGATGGGTCGCTTAGCGTACTCTGGCTTGTTCCGCGTGCGTTCCTACTGCGGGATTCGGGTGATGATTTGCCCAAGCTTCCCACATTGCGTGGGCGCCGCGAACTCGCGCCGACCAATATGCCGCGGCTGATCTGGTTTCCAGATGTTGTGGAACCAAAGACTGCGCGTCGGTTTACGGCGGCCGATATTCCAACGCTGTTCGGTCCGGGTGCCCGCCTTCGCACCGCCGAAGTTGATATCACCGACGCCCCGATCGTCGTTGACATCGACAAGAAGTTCCCCTGGTTCGGAATGCTTCAGGCCCCTGCGGCGAGGATTGAGGTTGGGTACGGATTTGGGCTGAGCAAGGCAATGTTCATCGGTGATTCGACGTGACGGCGCGTAGGAGCGATTAGCGCAGCGCATTGCGCCACGCTATATCGTGATGGTTGAGGCTGACGCAGTTCCCTGCGTCATTGCGAGCGGAGCGAAGCAATCCAGCATCTTGGGAAGACTGAATTGCATCGTCGCTCACGCTCCTCGCAATGACGGCCAATCGATCGGTACGGCGAGCGGGTTGTCTCGCGCGACGGCGCAATGCGCTCAAGCTTATTGCGCCCTACGGGTTTCGTGCCGGCCTCACGCGCTACGTGGCCGCCGCGGAAAAAGAAGGCGTTGATAGAGCCAGCCGATGCCGAGCAGCACCGCTCCGAGGCCGAGGAATGACAGCGATTGCCAGATGCCGGTGAGGCCGCCGATGTCGAGCAGGAACACCTTGCAGACCGTGAGGATCACCACCGCGGCAGAAGCAAGCCGCACCGCCTGCGACTTCAGCGCCATGCCGGTGATGAGCAGCACTACGCCGAACGCGAGCCACACCGCCGAATAGGTATAGCCCTCGGCGTCGGTGGTCGGTCCGCGGGTGAGAATCTCGCCGTGAAACAGCGTGCGGACTTCGAGCGTCAGGTAGGCGAGGGCGAGCCCGACCGCGACAATGGCGGCGGCGGCGCTGTATTCCGGCGGACGCACGCCGCGCGCGTGAAGCGCGAGGATTGCCGTGAGGATGGCGGGCAGGCCGTAGCCGAGCAGGATCAGGTTGACGAACGGGCCGCCGACCGGGATCGCGTGGAGGAGCGGGTTCTGCGCGATGCCCAGTCCGAACACGATGCCGCATAGCGTCAGCGCGGCCAGCACCAGCGCGCCGATATTGTGCACGACGCTGCCGGTGCGCCGGCGGATATGTTCGAGCCCGATCGTCATGGCGAGCCCGGCGGAGACCTGCAGCTCCACCTCGGTCAGGCCGGCGGACGGGTAATAGATGTCGCCGCGATAGATGTAATGGCGGATTTCAAGAAACACCGTCAGCACGGTGAGGAGAAGCGCACCGGCCTCGATCATGCGCGCCGGCCGGTCGTCGGCGCGCCTTCGCAGCAGCCAGCCGCCGAGCCAGAACGCCGCGGCCGGAATGCCGTAGCCGTAGAGCAGCCAGTTGAAGATCGGCGTCGCGCCGACATCGCGGCCGACGACGTGCTGCATCCAGCCGATGCGCAGCACCACCAGCGCGCCGATGATGGCGCAGAGCCAGCGCAACGCCGGCAGCGGGCGTTTCTCCTGCACCCAGGCGATGCCCGGCACCATCAGCGCAAGCGCGACGGTGAGCCAGCCTCTTTCGAGCGCGAGCGTGAACGCGAGCGCGAGTCCGGCAACCGCGCCGGTGGCGAAAATCGCCTCGGCGGCGGCGCTGCCGGGCCGCGGCGCGCGCTTGCCGAGGGTCTCGGTCGCGAGCGCAAACAATGCCGCGAGCAGAAGCGCAGCGCCGGCGAACGGCAGCGATTGCTCGACGTTGGCGATGCGGTAGTAGAGCGCCGCCAGCATGGCGAGCGGCGTGAACACCGACGCCGCGCTCCACAGCACGGGAACGATCGGCCGTTCGGCGCGGCCCTGCGCCAGATAGCCGGCGATGCCGAACAACGCCGCGAAGCCGATGCCAAGCGTGAGATGCCAGCCGGTGCGCGCCAGCTCGGGCTCCGGCACCGCGCCGGCGACCGGGCCTGACGGTTCGATCAGCGCTTCGGTGTTGAGGCCGAGCGCCCAGCGCAGCATCACCAGCGTGGCGAGAAGCGCGGCCAGCGGAACGGCCGCCATCGCGGCGGCGGTGCGCCAGGCAATCGCCACGGTCGCGGCGGTGAGGACCGCAAACGTGGCGAGCGCGACCGGATCGTGTCGGCTCGCCAGCACCAGCAGGCCTGCCACCGCGAGATAGGCGCCAAGCGACGCGGAGGAGACCTCGTCGATGGTGTCCGGCTCGGCCTGCGGTCCAAACAGCAGGCCGGAGACGATGAGGAGCGACGCGAGCACGAAGCCGGCGACGACGTGAAACGCGTGCGCGCCGATGGCGGCCACCGGCTGCTCGTCCAGTCCCGGAAGCGTCCATATCGCACTGGCCACGATCGCGGTGATCGCGAGCCAGCGCCACATCCGGATGCGGGCGAGCCCGAAGGCGGCGGCGGTGACGACCGCCAGGTAGATGTAGAGCGACCAGTAGTCGGGCTGCGTGGTGTCGATGAGCAGCGGCGTGACATAGGCGCCGGCGAGGCCGAGCCCGGCCAGCGCCGGGCCGTGCAGCAGCGCGGCCGCGAGCGTTGCCAGCGCGACGGCGCCGAGGAGGAGGAACGCGATGCCGGGATTGAGGAAGCCGTAGAGCGCGTAGGCGGCGTAGACGTCGGCGAAGGCGACGACGGTGCCGGCGGCGGTGAGGATGCTCGGGATGTGCGCACTCGGCAGCCCGGCGATGCCGGCGAGGCGTTCAGTGCGCCGCGCCCATTCGCCGGCGGCGATGAGGGCGAGCGCCAGCAGCGCGCCAAGCGCGATCCGCACGCGCGGGCCGAGGAGGCCGGCTTCGATCGAGTAGCGCACCAGGAAGATGCCGCCGAGCGCCAGCGCGATGCCGCCGACCCAGACCGCCCATTGGGTGCCGAGGCGTTCCTCGAGGCTCATGCGCGGGGTCGTGGCGCGAATGGGCGCGGCGACCGGCGCTGGCGTCGTCGCCGGTGGCGCGGGTTCACCGGTTGCTCCCTCGGCTGTCGTCTCCGACGGCGGTGCCGGCTCGGCCTGCGGAATCGGCTCGGGTTGCCGGACTGGCTCCGGTGCGGGCGGAGCGGGCACGACTTCCGGCGGGGCGGCCGATGGCGGCGCGAGCCCGGCGAGGCCGGCAAGCCTGTACTCGATGGCGCCGAACCGCTGGTCGAGCATCGCAAGACGCTTGCGGTTACCGATCGACAGCACCAGCGCGGCGATGGCGACGACCGGAAGGGCGAGGATGCCCAGTCCGAGCAACAGGAGGAAGCCGTCCATGCGCCGCCCCGACCAGCCGAAGGGAGCGTCAGCCTATCGCATGACCTTTACGTTATTGGAAACGGCTGCCGCGAATTGCGGTCTCTCGTTCGTTCCCGCGCAAGCGGGGACCCAGAGTCACCAGCGAACGTGCGGCCCTGGGTCCCCGCATCCGCGAGGACGAACGGAGACAGGACGTGCACCAACTCAAACGGGATAGGTTTTAGGTCAGCGTGGAGCCGGCCGCGCCGAGCAGGCCGTTGCTTTGCAGGCGTTCGAGGATATCGACGACCTGACTGATATGTCCCGGCTCCTGCGAAGGGCCGGGATGGTGCGCCTTCTGGTCGCTGACGACCCTGGCCTTGGCGGCGATCAACTCATCCTTGGTGATGCCGGTGGCGATGATCTCGGCGATCGCGATGTCTCCGAGGCGCGGCCCCAGGACCTCAACGACATCGTCTTTGGACAGTTCGCTCATCGCTCATCCTTCCCTATTGCGCCCCAATTTCCGCGCCCCTGCAGCAGCGCCGACTCGGTGCGCCGCTGCGCCCGCATGATGCGCCGCGCATTGTGCGCGAACGACGGGACCTTGTATACCCTCGGCCCTCCGGCGATGAAAACAGTTCGAGCGTCGCCCTCCGGCAGCCGTCCACACCTTCCAGGGCTTGCCGGTGGCCGTCGCACTTTCCGCGCGCTGCGGACATGACGTGCTGCGGGCGGTTGGATATCATCGGCTAGTGTCCCGAATCCGATGTCCGCTCCATTCTGCGGCGTGCTCGTGAGCGCACTTCTGGGCCGCCACACTAGAGACCGGAGACCTCCTCGTGTCCTCATCGCAAGAGCGCGCCGCCAGAACCTTCGTCGAGCGCCACGGGCTGTGGAACGACGAGCAGTTCGAGGCCGCGACCCGGGCCGAGCGGCTGATCGAAGAGCAAGGTCTCGAAGTGGTGCGGCTGTCGTTTCCCGATCAGCACGGCATCCTGCGCGGCAAGACCCTGATGGCGGCCGACGCGGCGCGCGCGATGCGCAACGGCGTCGCCATGACCACCACGCTGCTCGCCAAGGACACCGCGCAGAAGACCGCCTTCCCGGTTTTCACCGCGGGCGGCGGCTTCGGCATGAGCGAGATGGAGGGCGGCGCCGACTTTTTGATGATCGCCGACCCGGCGACATTCCGCGTATTGCCATGGGCGCCCAAGACCGGCTGGGTGCTGTGCGACATCTATTTCGGCAACGGCAAGGCGGTGCCGTTTTCGACGCGTCATCTCTACCGCCGGACGCTGCGCACGCTCGCCGACGCCGGCTACGACTACATGGCCGGGCTCGAAGTCGAGTTTCACATCTTCAAGATCGACGATCCGCGGCTCGAGCCGGAGGCCGCGACCTGGCCGCCGGAGCCGCCGAAGGTCAGCCTCATCTCGCCGGGCTATGCGTATCTCACCGAGACGCGGTTCGACCTGATGGAGCCGGTGCTCGAGACCGTGCGCCGCGAGGTGTTGGCGCTCGGTCTGCCACTGCGTTCGGTCGAGGTCGAGCTCGGGCCGAGCCAGTGCGAATTCACCTTTCATCCGCAGGTCGGTCTGGCGCCGGCCGACACCATGATGCTGTTTCGCAGCGCCGTGAAACAGATGTGCCGGCGCATGGGCTATCACGCCAGCTTCATGTGCCGGCCGAAGGTGCCCAACGTCATGTCGAGCGGCTGGCATCTGCATCAGTCGCTGCGCGATCGACGCTCCGGCGCCAACGCGTTCGCGTCCGACGCCGAAGGCCTGTCGGCGGCCGGCCGGCATTTCCTTGGCGGGCTGCTGACCCATGCGCGCGCCGCCGCGGCGTTCACCACGCCGACGGTCAACGGCTACAAGCGCTACCGCGCCTATGCGCTGGCGCCCGACCGGGTGATCTGGGCGCGCGACAATCGCGGCGTGATGGTGCGGGTGCTGGGCGGGACGGGCGATCCCGCGACCCGGCTGGAAAACCGCATCGGCGAGCCGGCCGCCAATCCCTATCTCTACATGGCTTCGCAGATCGTCACCGGCATGGACGGCGTGGCGCGCCAGCTCGATCCCGGCGCCTCGGCCGACACGCCGTACGAGACCAGGGCGCCGCTGCTGCCGAAGAGCCTGGGCGAGGCGCTCGACGCGTTGCGCGAGAATGCCTGCCTGCGCGCCGGTCTCGGCTCGGAGTTCGTCGATTACTACCTGCGCCTCAAGGAGGCTGAACTTGACCGCTATCAGCTCGAGGTCAGCGAATGGGAGCAGAAGGAATATTTCGAGCTGTTCTAGCTCAATAACCCGTGTGGCTCTTCGCGGACGCGCGTTGCTCTGCACTTGATGGCCACGGATCGCGATGGCCTCTGATCGCGCATGACTCGGTCATTGGCAGTTCCAAATTGCTGCTGCGCAACCGATATCGATGGCCCGTATCGCTGATTATGAATTACTGCTTTGATGGCAGCATGGTCCCGAGCCTGAGGCAGGCAAATGCGACGACGCGATTTCATTTCGGGAATTGTCGGGTCGGCTGCTGCGTGGCCGCTCGCGGCTCGTGCGCAGGAGCGCTTGCGTAGGATCGGGGTGCTTCTCGGGTTCCCACGCGTGGACCCGCAGACCTCGGCCAACCTGATGGCCTTCCATGATGGTCTCAAGGCGGCCGGTCTGGAACTGGGCCGCAACCTTCAGATCGATGAGCGGTGGCCCGGCATCGACGCCGGGCTGGCGCGGGCATTCGCTAAAGAGTTGATCGCAAACAAGCCGGAGGTGATCGTCGCCAGCACCAATCAAGTCGTCTCGATCCTGATGCAGGAGACTCAGACCATTCCCATCGTGTTCGTCTTTGTCGGCGATCCGATCGGCAGCCGCTACGCCGAAACTTTGGCCCGGCCCGGGAAGAACCTCACCGGCTTCGCGAATTTCGAGGCGCCGATCGGTGGCAAGTGGCTCGAGCTCTTGAATGAATTGTCGCCGCAGACCCGGAGGGTTGGCTTTGTCTATCATCCGGCGGCATCGCCCCACCGAGAGTTTCTGACCGTCGCGAAAGCCGCTGCCCCGTCGTTGAAGATGGATCTGTCTCCGATCCCGGTTACGAGCATGGGCGAGATTGAACGTGACATCTCAGCTTTCGCCGGCGCTGGGACGAATGGTGGAATTGTTGTCGCGCCGCATGCCCTCACGCTGGGTGCAAGCGGTGTCATCACCGGGCTCGCCACGCGCTTTCGGCTGCCGGGGGTTTACGGGGACCGCATCTTCGCGCAGCGCGGCGGACTGTTATCATTCGGGATCAATCCACCGGACCAACTCCGGCGCGCGGCGGGCTACGTCCAGCGCATCCTCGCTGGCGAAAGGCCGGCCGATCTTCCGGTTCAACTGCCGGTCAAGTACGAGATGATCATCAACGCCAAGACCGCTCAAGCATTTGGACTCGGTATCGCGCCTACCCTGTTGGCGCGCGCCGACGAGGTGATCGAGTAGTATGACGTTGATCGAGTAGGATGACGTTGATTGCGCTTGATCTCGGCAGCTTCTGACCCGTCGCTTCGTTCCTCTTGCGCAATAATTTCGGTGTCTATGAGGGAAAAGCCGACAGTGACCGGGCGATCACCCGAGTCACAAGCGTTTGGAACCAAGCGAGCCCCAGCAGCGGCAACATTAGGCGATGTGCCGGTTGTGCGCCCGGCGGCGATGACTTGTGCACCTCAGCGCCGGCAATTCGCATGTCCGCGCCCAAAATGCGACGAGTCGAAAAAAATCCGGCGAGCGCAGCACGCGCTCGCCGGATCGAAGTCGACGGCGCTCAGCCGCAGACCCAGACGTACCCGATCGGGCTCCACAGCCAGCACCGACCGACACCGTAGGCGTACCAGCGACCGTTCCACCAGTGGCGGCCGGTGCCATACCAGGTGCCGCCGTGATAGCGGCCGCCGACGCGATAGGGGCTGCCGTGTCTCACCACGGGACCGCGATCGATACCGTGCCCATGATTACCGCGATAAGCGTTGCCACCATGAAAGCCAGGCGCGCCGCCATGAAAGCCCGAATGTCCGTCACGTCCGCCATGCCCGCCGCGCCCTCCGTCGCGGGCAAACGAATCGCCTGACGCCAGTGTGATCGAGATCGCGGCGGCCGCAGTCCATGCGGCAACCTTCAAAGTTCCTCCAACCATCGAATTGTCCTTCGTTGACGGGTGTCGTCCCAAGGTTGGCATTCGACACCAGTTCGGATGAATGAAGGCTGAACCGGGCATTCATCCAACTGACCCGGTGATGCGAGGAGAACGCGCAACGAGACGAGGGGTTTCCGGCGGGTCCGGCGCTTGCGGGGCCGCTGCACTTGTTTTGGTATTAAATTACCATCTTATTGCTTGGCGCGGTTGCTTTACCGGCTGTGATCCTGCGTGCGAGGCGCGAGCCCTGCGGGAACATCGACGCTGAGATGCAGCAATGATGGCCGGACATCGGGACGCAGTCATCCCGCACACGAAGATGTGTGTTCGGCAGGGCCAAGAAGTACGCTGGTGGCAAGCGACAAAGCGCGGTGAGGTTGTAGCTAAGCGAGAGTGTTGCGCGGCGGCGGTTATCCGACCGAGCGCCTCGCGTAGATTGCGATTGTTATAATTTTGCTTTCCAGGAGATCGAATAGACCATTACTCTGCGCGCGCCGGAGCAAAGGAGAGAGAATGAAGAGGCGTGAGTTTCTCGCATTGGCTGCCGGCGCCGCCGCGTGGCCGGTTACGGCCAGTGGACAGACCAGCGACTATCCGACCAGAACCGTCCGAATTGTCATCGGCTTCGGCGCAGGTGGCGGGACCGACACGGTCGCACGGGTCGTCGCGCAAAAATTGCAAGAGAGTCTCGGCGGCACGTTCCTGATCGAAAACAAGCCCGGCGCCGCCGGCCGTCTCGCTCCCGACACCGTCGCGAAGT
>JBFXEX010000043.1:0-41216 GCA_050179645.1 Xanthobacteraceae bacterium
CACGGGGTGTGGTTACCGGAGCTCGCGGCGCGATCGCTGCTTATTCGGAGTTGCACGCCCCCCGCGCAGCCAGCGCCTTGCGGTCGAGCTTGCCGCGCTCGTTCTTGGGCAGCGACACGTCGCTGACAATGATCCGTTTCGGCGCCTTGAAGTCGGGCAGCCCGTCACTGCAGAACTGCAGCAGTTCGCCGGCATCGATTGTCGTGCCCGGCCGCGCCACCACGTAGCTCACGACCTCCTCACCGTAGATCGCGTCCGGAACGCCGACGGTTGCGACCTCGATCAGTTCCGGGCGCTGCATCAGGAAGCTGTCGATCTCCAGCGGGGAGATTTTCGCGCCGCCGCGGATGATCAACTCCTTTTCGCGCCCGGTGAGCCGCAGAAACCCGTCGGGATCAAGCATGCCAAGGTCGCCGGTGCGGATGCGGCCGCGGCTGTTGATGCGCACCGAACCGTCCTCGGCGAGGTAGCGATAGGCATGGCCGGCAAAGCCGCCAATCTCGACCTGACCGATCTGTCCGGGCGGCAGTGGCCGGCCTTCCGCATCGACGACAGCGAGGTCGTGGTAGGCGAGCGGCCGGCCGACCGTGCCGAAGCGGCGCTGCTCGCCGGGGATTGCCGCAATCCAGCCGGTCTCGCTCGAGCCGTAGCCCTGGGCCAGCGGGATGTTGAAGCGGTCCTCGAACCGGCGCCATTCCTCCACCGTCAGCGGCGCCGAACTCGAGGTGATGAAGCGCAGCGAAGGCAGGTCCGCGCGCTCGGTGCCGTCGTCGGCATTGAGCAGGATGTTGAGGACCGTCGGGTTGCCGGCGGCAACCGTCGCGCCATGCTCGCGGACGTGTTGGAAGTAACGGCTGGCCGAGAATTTCTCCGCCATCACCAGCGTCGCGCCGCGGTTTACCGGAACCAGCGCGCCGAGGAGCTGGGCGGACGCCCAGTTGAACGAGCGGAAGTCGTACACCCTGTCGCCGGCGCCGATGCCGAAGCCGTCCGCGGTCGGGTCGATGTTGCCCAGGTGTTCGCAGAAATCGAGCACGACGCCCTTGGGCTGCGCACCGGTGCCGGAGGTGAACAGGATGACGGCATCGTCCTCCGGCGCGGCGTCCGTGCGGGCTTCGCCGGGTTCGCACTGCGTGACGGCCTGGAAGAAGCTGCCATCGCCCGGGTGGTCGAAGTCGCCGAGCGGAAATTTCGGCACCGAAACCTGAGACAAAAGGTCGTCGAGCCCGAGATCGCCCTGGTAGAGCACAAGCTTGGGCGCGAGCCGCGTCAGGATGCTGTCGAGCTGGTTGCGGTTCATCTCGACGTGAACCGTGCAGATGGTCGCACCGTAGCTCATCACGCCGAGGTAGCAGAGGAGATGCTCGATCGAATTGTTGGCGAGCATCGCGACCCGGTCGTTGCGGCCGATCCCGTGCCGGTGCAGGAAGCTGGCGACGCGGCGCGTCGCATCCCGCAACTGCGAATAGGAAACGGTGCGCCCGTCCGTGGCGGAGACGATCCATGGCTTGTCGGGCGCGCGCTGTGCGGCGCGCTCGATCCAGTCACGCAGCAGACCCGGATTTGCGTTCGTCGGCATCGCGGCAATTACTTAGCATTATAAGGATTTTCGCAACAACACAATTTCCCGCCGCCGCGGCTGAAAAGCCTGCGATGCCGAACTTGCACTTTATGTCCGCAAGCGCCGCGTATACGATGGCCAGGCCGATCAAGAGCCCGCGAGGGAGAGAACGCAATGTTTCTCAGGAACTACTGGTACGTCGCCGCTTCGGATCAGGAAATTCAGGACAAGCCGCTGGGCCGGACGATTCTGGGCGAGCCGGTCGTCTTGTTCCGCACCGAGGACGGCCAGCTCGGCGCGCTGGAGGATCGTTGCCCGCACCGCCAGTTGCCGCTCTCGATGGGCAAGCGGGTCGACGACGCCTTGCAGTGCCATTACCACGGGCTGCGGTTCGACCGCACCGGCAAGTGCGTGCGGGTTCCGGGGCAGGACCTGATCCCGCAGTCGGCCCGGGTACGCACCTATCCGGTGGTCGAACGCTATCATTGGATCTGGATCTGGATGGGCGATCCGGCGCTGGCGGATCCCGCCGAGATCACCGACTTTCACTGGCTCGATGATCCGAACTGGGGTGCCAAGACGTCCTACCTGCACGTCGAGGCCAACTGGCAACTGGTGGTCGACAACCTGCTCGATCTGACCCATCTGGCGTTCGTGCACGAGACCACGATCGGCAACATGGCGCTGGTCGAACACGCCGCCGTCAAGGTGCAGCGCAAGGAGGACAACGTCGTCGTCACCCGCTGGATCATCGACCAGCCGGGGCCGCCAACCTTCGTCAAGGTTGGCAAGTTCACCGGCAACGTCGACCGCTGGCAGATCATCGACTATGTGCCGCCGGCGTTCCTGCGGCTCGATGTCGGCGCCACGCCGACCGGTACCGGCGCGCCGGAGGGCCGCCGCGTCAACGGCATCGGCATGCGCAACCTCAACGCCATCACGCCCGAGACCGAAACGACGTCGCATTACTTCTGGGGCCAGGCCCACGATTTCGATCCGCACAACGCCGAAACCACGGAGCGCGTCTTCCAGCAGATTCAGATGGCGTTTCTCGAAGATGTGGCGGTATTCACCGCACAGCAGCGCATGATCACCATGCGGCCGGACGCGCCGCAGGTCGACATCAATGCCGATGCCGGCGGCATCCAGGCCCGCCGCATCGTCGACCGGCTCTACCGCGCGGAGCAGGCGCAACTGGCGGCCGGGGTCGCAGCCGAATAGCGCTTTTCGCAGGAGGATGCCGGTTTGAAGTTCCGCGTGGAGCTGGTTTGGCAAAACGACGAAGATGCTGCGTCGTCGATGTACCTCACGTCCGATGGCCGGGTCATCCTGCAGGGGCGGGTGGTCTCACCGCAGGAGCGGGAACAGCTCTCGTTGCCGCAGGACGCAACCCTGATCAGCGTCGACCGCACGCTCATCCGCGCCATCAAGGACATGCTCTAGGCAGGACGTGCGAAAGATGCCAATGTCATTGGCAACGTTGACTGATTTGTTCGGGACGGGGACCACCAACACCGGCGTTTCGGGCGATGGCCAGCCGATGGCCGCCGAAGGCCCGGAGTGGCCTGAAGCCCTCTAACGGCGACGAATGGAGCAGGCAGGAATGCGGCGTCTTATCATTGGCATGACCGGATCGACCGGTTCGATCTTCGGCGTGCGCATGCTCGAGGCGCTGCGGGACAGCAACGTCGAATCGCACCTGATCATCAGCAAGTGGGCGCAGCGCACGCTGGAGCACGAGACCCGCTACACGGTGGAGCAGGTGCGGTCGCTGGCCACCGTCGTGCATAGCCAGGGCGATATGGGCGCCTCGATCTCGTCCGGCTCGTTCAAGACCGAGGGCATGGTGGTGATGCCGTGTTCGGTGCGAACGCTTGCCGGCATCGCCAACGGCTACGGCGAGCATCTGGTCCACCGCGCCGCCGACGTGGTGCTGAAGGAACGCCGGCGCTTGGTGCTGGTGGTTCGCGAAACGCCGCTCTCGGAGGTACATCTCGAGAACATGCTCAAGCTTGCCCGCATGGGCGCCTCGATCGTGCCGCCGATGCCGGCGTTCTATAACCATCCGCAGAGCGTCGACGACATCGTCAATCACATCGTCGCCCGTGTGCTTGATCAGTTCGAGATCGAAGCGCCGTTCGCCAAGCGCTGGGACGGCCACATGCATACCGCGACCAAGATCGTATCCGCGGTGCCCAATCCGGCGACGCCGTCCGCCAAGAGCGGGACGTAGGCTTCAAAACGCACTCCAATCCTCATGCTGAGGAGGGCGCGTAGCGCCCGTCTCGAAGCATGGCCGCGATCACAGCGTGCTCTCGCACATCGAGGCTGGAGCTCAACGGGCTTTGGCCATGCTTCGAGACGCGCCCTTCGGGCGCTCCTCAGCATGAGGGCCGGTGGGTGCGCAACCTACTCCCCCGAACGCAGAACGTCGGGAACGGAGAGGCCTGAGTCGATCGCGCTCACCCGCTTGGCCTCCGACCGTGCCTTCTTCTCGGCGTGTTCCAGCACCTCCATGATCTTCTCGCGGGGAATGAAGCAGATACCCGTGTCGTCGGCGACCACCAGATCGCCGGGATGCACCTGCACGCCGCCGATCATGACCGGCCCGTTGATCTCGGCTGCTTCGATGCGCCACTTGCCGGTGACCGGCGTGATGTCGCTCGCCCAGATCGGGTAACCCACGGCGCGCTGATGCGGCACGTCGCGGATGCCGCCCTGCACGATGGCGCCGACTTCACCCTGACGTTTGCCGGTCTGCGCCGAATTACCGCCCATGTTGGAGATGTTCGGCACGCCGTCGATCACCAGCACGTCGCCGGGCGTCGCTAGATTGTGGCACTCGAACTCGGCCATCTTGTTGACGTGGTTGCGCGCGCCGGTCAGCGGCTCGATGCGCTGGAGGATGTTACGCAAGGTCAGCGCCGGTCCGACCATGATGGTGCCGGGCATGGTGGGCTTAAGGACCGATGCGCCGACGGCGCCGGGCGGAATGCCGAGTTCGTCCATGGTATCGGAGATCACGCCGGTGCAATCGCCGAGATTCTTGAAGCGCTCGACCACGCCGTCGGGTGGCCGGGGCACCGTCATCATCCTGATACGTTCGGGCGGGATGCGGCCGGTCAGTTTCTTCTCGGCGACGTTCACGAGCTTCCTCCGGTCTCTCAAGGGCGATCCGCGAGTTGGCGGGGAAGCCGCGCAGTTGTCAACGCAGGATTGATGGCCCGTCGACCGGCGCCGTCTTGCCGTCAACGGCGGCGCTCGATACCGTGCGCGGCCTTCCCGGAAACACCAAGGGTTAATTCCATGATCGATTTCTATGCGCTCACCAGTCCCAACGTGCAGAAAATCTACATCATGCTCGAGGAGACAGGGCTGCCGTACAAGGAGCATCTCGTCGACGTCTGGAAGGGCGATCAGTACGATCCGGGCTTCATCAAGATCAATCCCAACAGCAAGATTCCGGTGATCGTCGATCACGAGGGGCCGGGCGGCAAGTCATATACGGTCATCGAGTCCGGTGCGATCCTGCTCTATCTGGCGGAGAAGACCGGCAAGTTCCTGCCGAAGGACATGGCGAAGAAGTACGACGTCATCCAGTGGCTGATGATCCAGCTCACGGGCGTCGGGCCGATGTTCGGGCAGTGGACCCACTTCAAGCTGTTCGCGCCGAAAACGGGCGATGAGTATTCTATGACGCGCTACACTTCGGAAGTGAAACGACTCTATGAGGTGCTGGAGAAGCGGCTCGGCCAAGTGCCGTATCTCGGCGGGGAAGAGTACTCTATCGCCGATATCGCGACGTTCCCGTGGACCCGCAATCACGACGCGCAGGGCGTCAAGTGGGAGGACAATCCCAACCTTGCGCGCTGGTTCAAGGCCATCGAAGAACGGCCCGCGGTCAAGGCCGCGCTCGCCAAGGTCGGCGCGATCAAGTCGAACCGCGATACGGCGAACGACGACCAGAAGGACCGCTTCTTCAACCGTGGTCGCTACGCGAGGGCTTAAGGCAAACCAACAGCGCGCGAAGCGGAGGAACGTTTGGAGCTCAAGGGTAAGGCCGCCATCGTCACCGGCTCGAGCTCGGACGGTGGCATCGGCGCCGAGTGCGCCAAGATCCTCGCGTCGCGCGGCTGCAACGTCGTCGTCAACTACGCCACCGATCGTGCGGGGGCAGAGAAGGTGGCAGCCGGCTGCGCCAAGGTCGGGGTGACGGCGATGCCGGTGCAGGCGGACGTCGCCAAGGATGCCGATTGCGTCCGGCTGGTCGCGGCGGCGGTCGACCGGTTCGGACGGCTCGATGTACTGATCAACAATGCCGCCGTCACCAAGCCGATTCCGCAGCGCCGCATGGACCTGCTCGATGCCGAGGAATTCGAGAGGGTCTTCTCGGTCAATCTGATCGGCAATTACCAGATGTGCCGCGCGGCGGCGCCGCACCTCAAGGCGTCAGGCGACGCGGCGATCGTCAACATCTCGTCGATCGGCGCGATGCGCGGCAGCGGCAGTTCGATCGCCTATTCGGCCTCCAAAGGAGCGCTCAACACGTTGACGCTGTCGATGGCGCGGCTGCTGGCGCCCGAAGTGCGGGTGAACGCGCTGTGTCCGGGTGGCCTCCTCGGCAACTGGACGAAGAAGATCATGAGCGAGGAGGCTTACGAGAAGCTGATCGTGCGGACGGAGACGGAGTTCCCGCTCAAGCGCGGCATCTGGCCGGTGGACGTCGCGCGGACGGCCCTGTTCCTGGTCGAAGGTGCGACGACCATGACCGGCGAATGCCTGCGGATGGATTGCGGCCAGCATCTCGGCGATCAAGGCGCGCGCATCTGAACGCGGACCGACACTCAATCTCATTGGAGTAACGAAGAATGGCATCCGACAATTTCGAGCTGCGGGCCGGCATCACCTATGCGACGCATGACGGCGTCGCTCTCGCCGGCGATCTCTACCTGCCCAAGGGCGCAGGCCCGTTCCCGGCGCTGGTCGCGGTGCATGGCGGCGGCTGGCAGGCGGGGGCGCGCAGCGCGTTTCAGTATTGGGGAAAGTACCTGGCCGAGCGCGGCTACGTGCTGTTCTCCATCAGCTACCGGCTGGCGAAGAAGGGACAGAAGACGTTCCCGCAGGCGGTCCAGGACGTGCTGGCGGCGGTGCAGTTCGCGCGCGGCAGCGCGGGCGAGTTCAAGGTCGATCCCGCCCGCATCGGCCTGTTCGGCGCGTCGGCCGGCGGCCATCTGGCCTCGCTGGCGGCGCTGAGCGGGGATACCTTCCTTGGCGGCTATCCGCAGGACAAGCACGCCGGCGTCAGCGCCAAGGTCAAGGCGCTGGCCGGCGTCTATGGCGTCTACGACCTCAAGGAAATGTGGCACCGCTACGGCATGCAGAGCCCGCGTGAGAACAACATCGAGAATTTTTTGGGCGCGCCGCCGATGGAAAATCCGCGGCTCTATTTCGACGCCTCTTCGATCAACTACGCGACCGTTGCCAACAATCAGATCGGCGTATTCCTCAGCGTCGGCACCGAGGACGATCTTGTCGACCGCACGGCGCAGACCGACGCCTTTCTGCTGGCGCTGAAGCAGGCCGGCTTCTTCGTGCGCACCTGCATCGTGCAGGGAGCGCCGCACTACTGGCTGGGCGATCCGATCGAGGAGCCGGACAGCTATCCGGGCTTCGTCGCGCCGCGGCTGGTGCGCTTCCTGCAGGAACGGCTGTAGCGTTGCTACTTGCCGTCGCCCTTGTTGAGGAACGCCATCAGCGCCTTGACGTCCTTCTTGTCGCCATCGAAGTCGCGGGCGATCTGTTCGTAGAAATGCGCCGCGCCGACGTAGAGCTCGTGGCCGGCCGGGTCCTCGCCGACGAAATCGGCGATCTCGTGCATCTCGGCGATCCAGCGGTAGGCCTTGGGCGGCATCATCGACAGGCTGCGCTTGAGCCAGGCCAGCATCGGCGCCTGGCTTGACGACAGCTCGGCGAACAGCGCATCCGCGGTGCCGGCGCGGGTTGCCGCCAGCATCATCACGGCGGCGAGCCCTTGCATGCCCTTGGTGATGCCCGCATAGGACATCTTCATCGCCGACGCCGCGGTCGGCGGTCCCGCCAGGACCCGGACGTCGAGGCCGTAGGACTTGAGCGTGGCGAACCGCCCAGCCTCGGGGCCGGAAGCATAGATGCGCGGTCCGGCATCGCCGGTCTTGGGAGGCGAGCCGATGATGCCGGCATCGACAAACGGCGAGCCGGTCGGCGCGATCACGGCGGCCACCTGTTCGGCGGTGGGCGGGCTCACGGCGTTGCACTCGACGAACACCGGCTTGCTGTTGCTGGCCTTCAGGCTGGGGGCGAAGCGCTCCGCCAGCGCCACGGCGTCGCCCGGCGGCAGGATCGACAGAATGAAGTCGGCACGCGCGATCTCCTCGTCGCTGGCGGCCGTGAGGCCGTATTTCTTGGCGCGGTCGGCGGTCTCGGCGCTGCGCCCGGTCAGAGAGGTCAGCACTTTCAGGCCGTTCTCCACCAGACGGCCGCCCACGGCCGCACCCATCATGCCGGGTGCGATCACTGCAACGACGGGGTTCATGCGGCAATTCCTCTGCAATGGGGCCGGCCATACATCCTACAGCCAATTCCGGTCCGGCGCGACGGTTTGGGGCGGCCGACGATACGGCTGTTTCACAACACCGGTATGGCCTGCTTGGCAAGCGCGTCCGATTGGGCTTTGCTTCCATCCTCCGGCATCATCGCCTGATCGTGCCCGTCCAGAATAGCAAACTCAGGAAACGCCCGTGCCCAACGAACTAGCCGACGCCCGCTATCAGGTCGCGCTCGCCAATCGCATGCTCGCGAACGAAGGGGTGCTCGATGCCTTCGGCCACGTCAGCATGCGCCATCCTGGTGATCCGGGCCGCTATCTCTTATCGCGGTCGCGTTCGCCGGCGCTCATCGAGCCGGAGGACGTCGTCGAGTTCACGCTGGATTCCGAGCCGGTCAAGCCGCCGACCGCGGCGAATTACGCCGAACGCGTCATCCACGGTTGCATCTATCAGGCGCGGCCTGACGTGACCGCGGTGGTCCACCACCACGCGCCCGCGGTGCTGCCGTTCTGCATAGCCGGGGTGCCGATTGCGCCGGTCTTCCACCTCGGCGCAGCCGCCGGCGAAGTCGTGCCGTTCTGGAACCAGCACGCCGAGTTCGGCGATACCAACATGCTGGTGGTGAAGCCGGAGGAGGGGGACTCGCTCGCCCGCGCACTGGGGCCCCATGCGGCGGTGCTGCTGAACAATCACGGCGCGGTGGTGGTCGGGCGCGATCTGCGGGAGTTGGTCTCGCGCGCGATCTTCATGTGCCAGAACGCCGACTATCAGCTCAAGGCGCACCTCCTCGGCAAGGTCGTGACGCTGACGCCCGGCGAAACCAGGCTCGCCAGCGGACTCAACGGGCTGCCGAACGTCACCAACCGGACCTGGGAATACTGGACGGGGCGCCTCGCCAAGGCCGGCGGCATGCCGCCGCGTACGGCGGGGCCGGCGAAAGCGCGTCCGCGGGCCGCATCTGCGAAGCCCGCAAGCTCACGTACAAAGGCCGTCAGCCGCACGTCACGCAAGAAACCAACGGGCGGACGCCGCAAGGAGAAGTCGCGATGAAGCTCATTAAATCCGCCCCGTTCGCTGCGATTGCTGCACTCGCGGTTCCCCTTGCCGCCGCGCCCGTGGCGGCGCAGGCGCAGGATCGTCTGAAGGCCGCGATCGGCCAGATCAACAACTGGGAGAACCAGGCGCCGACGCTCGGCCAGGACGCCGGCATCTTCAAGAAGCACAACTTGGTGTTGGAGAATGTCGGCACCGCCGGTGCGGGCGAGACGATGCAGCCGGTCATTGCCGGCAGTGCCGACCTCGGCGCCGGGGTCGGCGTGGCCGGCGTGATGCGGGCGTTCGCGCGCGGCGCACCGCTGCGAATCCTCCTGCCGGCGTTCACCGGCACCCAGGACCTCTACTGGTACGTCAAGGCCGACTCGCCGCTGAAGAGCATCAAGGACGTGACCGCCAGCCACACCATCGCTTATTCGACCAGCGGGTCGAGTACGAACAACCTGGTCCTGGCCTTCGTCAGGGAACTCGGTGTCAAGGCCAAGCCGACCGCAACGGGCGGCCCGGCTTCGACATTGACGCAGGTGATGTCCGGCCAGATCGACATCGGCTGGGCTGCGCCGCCATTCGGCTTGAAGGAAATGAACGAGGGCAAGATCCGCCTTCTCATTCGCGGCAGCGAGGCGCCCTCGCTGCGCGGACAGACCGTCCGCACCATCATCGTCAATGCCAATGCCCTTAAGACCAAGAGAGATGCGATCATGCGGTTCGCCCAGGGCTACCGCGAAGCGGTCGACTGGATGTACTCCGATCCGAAGGCGATCAAGATGTATGCCGAAAAGATGAAGCTGGACGAGAAGCTGATCGCCGATTCGATCAAGCGGTTTCATCCGAAGTCCGCAATGCAGACCGACGAGATGAAGGACATTGCGGGCATCCAGGCGGACGCCGTGAAGCTCAAGTTTCTCGACGCGCCGTTGAGCAAGGAGCAGCTTGCGGAACTCATCCAGATTCCGCCGCGCGCCAAGTAAGAACATCAAGAAGACCAACAACGCACACTGCGGACCCAGGAGGATACCATGAGGTGTCGGTACTCGCTTGCTTCCCTGTTTCTTGCCTCGATCCTGCTGGCCGCGCCGGCGAATGCGCAGGACAAGTTCAAGGTCGCTATCGGACAACTGGAGATCTGGAGTGGACAGGCGCCGATCCTCGGCGAGAAGGCCGGTATCTTCAAGAAACATGGCATCGAACTGGAGAACTTCGGCACCGCCGGCGCCGGCGAGACCGTGCAGGCGGTGATCTCGGGCAGCGCCGATTTCGGCGTCAATGTCGGCACCCAAGGGGTGCTGCGCGCGTTCGCCAAGGGCGCGCCGATCCGGGTGTTCGGGGCAAATTTCACCGGCGCCGGCGACATCTTCTTCTATGTCCGTGCGGATTCGCCGATCAAGAGCCTGAAGGACGCGACTGCCAAGACGACGATTTCATTTTCGACCAACGGTTCCACCACGCACACCATTGTGCTGGGCTACGGCAAGGAGCTTGGCATCAAGGCGGTACCGACCTCGACCGGCGGCATGCCGGCGACGCTGACCCAGGTAATGTCGGGCCAGATCGACATTGGCTGGGGCTCGCCGCCGTTCGGGCTGCGGGAGATCGAAGAGGGAAAGATCCGCGTCATCGCCAGCGGCAACGACGTGCCCTCGCTGCGCGCCCAGACCATCCGCATCGAGGTCGTCAACAACAACGTGCTGAAGAACCGCAAGGATGCCGTGCTGCGTTTCGTCAAGGCGTATCGCGAGACGCTCGATTGGATGTACTCCGATCCGGCGGCGATCCGCATGTACGCCGAGGCGATCAAGGTGCCGGTCTCGACCGCGAAGACCGCGGTGGAGAAGTACCAGCCGAAGGAGGCCAAGCAATTCGACCGCATTCTGGACATGGAAGGCATCATGAAGAACGCGGTCGCGCTCAAGTATCTCGATGCGATCCTGACCAAGGAACAGCTGGTGGAGTTCATCCAGATTCCGCCGCGCTGACAGGTCGCCGCGTGCCGACTTGCCTGATGTCCAAGCGGTACTTCGCGCTCTGCGCCGCTGTCGCCCTGACGGTGACGGCGGCGTCCGGACGCGCGCAGGAGGCGGCAGAGATCGATATCTTGCGCGTTGTAGTCGGTCAGCCCGGCATGTGGTCGGCCAGCGCGCCGGCGATCGGCCAGAAGGCCGGCATTTTCCGCAAGCACGGATTGGCGCTCGATCTTGTCGATGCCTCGAGCCTCGGCAGACCGACGCATGCGGTCGCTTCCGGTTCGGCCGATCTGGGAATCGGGGTCGGCACCGCGGTAGTGTTGCGCGCCTATTCGAAGGGCGCACCGGTCCGGGTGATCGGGGCGAACTTCACGGGTGGCGGCGACCTCTACTGGTACGTGCGCGCCGATTCTCCGATCAAACGGCTGGACGATGTGTCCGACAAGACCACGATCGGTTTTTCGGCGACCGGCTCGTCGAGCTATCACGTCGTGCTCGCGTTCATTCGGGAGCTCCGCCTGAGAGGATTGCCGACCGCCACCGGCAACCAGCGGGCGACGTTGACACAGGTGATGTCGGGCCAGGTCGACGTGGGCTGGGCGGCTCCGCCGTTCGGTCTCAAGGAGGTATCCGAGGGCAAGATTCGCGTCATCGCCAATGGCAACGACGTCCCGACGTTGCGCACCCAGACGGTGCGCGTCGACATCGTCAACGCCAATGCTCTGAAAATCCGCAACGATCCGATCATGCGGTTCGTGCGGGCCTACCGGGAGACGCTGGACTGGATGTTTACAAGCCCGCAGGCGGTCGAGATTTACGCAAAGGAATTCAAGGTCGCGCCAGACTTGGTGACGATGACGCGCGACAAGTTCGAGACCAGGGAAGCGATGCAAAACGATCGCGTGTCGGACCTCGATGCCGTCATGGCCAATGCCGTTGCTTTGAAGTTTCTGGATAGACCGCTGAGCAAGCAGCAGGTCGCCGATTTGGTTCAAATCCCACCGCTGTAGCGGGAGCTGGGTCTATGTTTCCCGGCGACCGGTAAAGACCGGCGCGCGCTTCTCCAGGAAGGCGCGAACCCCTTCGGCATAGTCAGGCGTGAGGCTCGCCTCGCGCTGCAGTTCGCGCTCAAGGTCGAGCTGGGCGTCGAGGTCGTTATCCCAGGATGCGTCGAGCGCCCGCTTGATCAGTGCAAGCCCTGCCGTCGGCGCCGTGGCGAACTGGGCGCAGAGCGCCTCGGCCTCCGACATGAGAGCCTGGTCGTCGACTGCCTTCCAAATCAGCCCCCAGGCCTCGGCTTTCTCCGCCGGCAGCGGCTCGCCGGTCAGTGCAAGTCCGCGGGCGCGGGCATCGCCGACCAGCCGCGGTAGGAAATGAGTGCCGCCGGAATCCGGAATGAGGCCGATCTTCGCGAAGGCCTGCACAAATTTCGCCGAGCGTGCGGCCAGGACGATGTCGCAGGCGAGCGCGATGTTGGCGCCGGCCCCAGCGGCTACACCGTTGACGGCGGCGACCACCGGGAAGGGGAGTGCGCGCAACCGCCGCACCAGCGGATTGTAATAGGCCTCGAGCGTACCTCCGAGCACAACCGTTTCCCCCGGCTTGGCCAGCCGGTCGTTGAGGTCCTGCCCGGCACAGAACCCGCGGCCCGCGCCGGTCAGAAGCAGCGCGCGGCAGGCGGGATCGCTCTCCGCGTCGTCCAGCGCGACCTTGAGCACCTCGTGCATGGCCTCGGTAAAAGCGTTGAGCCGCTGCGGCCGGTTCAGCGTGACGATGCGATATCCGGTGCGCACTTCGACCAGGATCGGGGCTTCGTTCATGGCCACCTCCTTGGCCGCGATGGTATCGTCAATGCATCAGGAAGTCGCGCGCCGGGAACCGGAATCCCAATACGAACACAACGTTATGGATTCCGGGTTCCGGCCTTCCGCAGGCCTCGGAATGACTGGAGAAGGTTTCTCAGAAGCCTGCTAACGGCTGCTATCTCGCAGAGAATCGATAAGCAGCTTGTGCCGCTCGGGGCCGAGTATTTCGGCAAGCCGCGTCTCATGTTTCGCCGCCAGCGTCCGGGCCCGCTTGAGCGTCCGATTGCCGTCGCGGGTCAGCCGCAGCGCGTGGCTGCGGGCGTCGCTTGGGGATTCGAGCCGTTCAACCAGGTCGCGCTTTTCGAGCTTGTTGAGCAGCCGCGCCAGCCGGGCGCGCTCGATCCCCAGCGTGGCGGCGATCTGGGACTGCGATGCGCCCGGATTGGCAGCGATCACGACTAGCACCGAATACTGCGCCGGCCGGATGTCGATCGTGGCCAGCGTGCGGATGAAATCCTGAAATACCCAGACCTGCAGCCGCCGGATGAAATAGCCGAGATGTCCGTCGAGGACGCCGAGGTCGAGCCGGGCAGCTTTGTCCGGTCGCGGCCTCCGAGGGGTAGGGGGCGGGGCGGCGCGGTGCGAACCCTTCAGCCGTCGGTTAGACATGGACGATCCCAGCCGCTGTGCCGTTTCGCCGTCCCGGCCAAGCCTTCCGCAGAGCCTAGGCCAAAGTGGGTGTTGACTGGATTTGTTGTCATGGTCAACAATTATTCGGTTGGCGCCTCTAGGCCCAGAAAAGCGCCGACCGCGCGTCTTCCGCGACGAAGGGTCCATTGCATCTTGGTCCGAAGAATACGAGAAATAGGGCATGCAACGGCTAAATGGCCGTGACCACAGTTCAGGGAGGAACAATATGATCCGCAAGTCGCAGACCAAATCCATTCGCAGGAAACCGGGCGTGACCCGGCGGACCTTTGCGATCGGTGCCGGCGCCGCAGGCATCGTCGCGGGCACGGCACCTTTCAACATTCTCCGCGCGCAGAGCGGACCGCTCAAGGTCGGCGTATTGCTGCCGCGCTCGGGCGCCCAGGCCGGCATCGGCCAGGATTGCCAGCGCGGCGTCGACATCGCGGCGGGGCTGCTGAAGGGGCTCGGCATGCCCGAACTCGCGATCATGAACGCCGACACCGAGACCAGCGTCGACGTCGCTCGCGCGCGCGCCGAGAAACTCATCAGCGACGGCGCTCAGCTTCTGGTCGGTGCTTTCGATTCCGGCCAGACCACCGCGATCGCGCAGGTTGCCGAGCAGAAGGGCATTCCGCTCGTCATCAACATCGCCGCCGCCCCGCCGATCACCGAGCAGGGTTACAAGTTCGTCTTCCGCAACTTCCCGACCGCTCCGATGATCCTGCGCGATGCCTTCACCAACCAGAAGGAAATCTTCGACGTCACCGGCAAGGCGCCGAAATCGGTGGTGTTCATGCACGTCAACGACACCTTCGGCACCGCCATGAAGAACGGCATCGGCGCCGTGATGCCGAAGTTCAACATGCCGTACACCATCGCCGAGACTATTTCTTACGACCCGACGGCGCGTGACCTGTCGGTCGAAATCGCCAAGGCCAAGGCAACGGGGGCGGATGCGCTGCTGATGGTCAGCCGGCTCAACGACGCCATCCTGCTGACGCGCGAAATGGTCAAGCAGCGCTGGTCGCCGATGGCGGTGCTTAGCATGGGCCCGGGCTGGTACGAGGACCAGTATCTCAAGACGCTCGGCAAGCTCAGCGATGGTCCGCTCAGCTTCGTGCCCTGGTACGATCCGAACAAGAAGCTTGCCAAGGCGATGGTGGCGGCGCTTGCCAAGTCGTTCCCGGGGATCAGCCCGAACACCAACCACGTCTACACCTTCGAGGCGCTCCTGGTCGCGGCCGACGCCTACAAGCGGGCGAAGTCGACCGATCCCAAGGCATTGGCCGAGGCCATCCGCACCACCAACATCACCGACAACGTCAGCACCGGTCCGGGCATCCAGTTCGACGCCAAGGGCCAGAACGACAAGCTGAAGAACTCGGCCATTCAAAATCGTGGCGGCAAGCTTGTTACGGTCGCGCCCAAGGGCTCGACCGACGCGACGCCGCAACTCCCCATGACACCGTACGACAAGCGCTAAGCTGCGTCCGGCGTAATCCTGCTCCGGCCGCTCGGGCGGCCGGAGCTTTGCGTCACAGGGTCCCTGGTGCCCGCAGAAATCTACCTCAATGTCGCCGTCAGCGGCCTGTTGACCGGCCTCGTCTACGGCCTGATGGCGCTCGGCCTGTCGGTGATCTTCGGCATCGTGCGGGTGGTGAATTTCGCCCACGGCGAGATGATGACCATCGCGATGTATGTGGCGATCATGTTGTTTGCCACGTTCGGGCTCGATCCGCTGGTCATGCTGGTGCCGGTCGCGGCGTTGTTGTTCGCGCTCGGCTACCTGATGCAGGTGGCGCTGATCAATCCATTCATCAACCGGCCGGAGCATAGCCAGTTCATGCTGCTGATCGCGGTCGCGATCATCATGGTCAACGTGCTGCTGATCGTGTTCGGTCCGGACGCCCGCAACGTTCAGACTTCGTATGCCTTCGACAGCTTCCAGATCGGCCCGCTGATCGTCGATGCCACCAAGGTCTATGCGGCCGCGGCGGCGCTGGTGGTGGCGGCGGTCCTGTTTGCATTCTTCCAGTTTACGCTCACCGGCAAGGCGATCCGGGCGTGTGCCGACAATTACACCGGCGCGCTCGTCGTCGGGCTCGACGTCAAGCGCCTCTATGCCCTGACCTTCGGGCTCGGTGCCGCCTGCGTGGGCGCCGCCGGCTCGATCCTGGTGCTGCTGGTCGATGTCACGCCGCCGCTCGGGCCGGCCTATACGTTGCTCGCCTTTGTTATCGTGATTACCGGCGGGCTCGGTTCGATGCCGGGTGCGCTGCTGGGCGGCGTACTGATCGGCCTCACCGAGGCGATGGCCGGCCTCATGTTCACGCCGTCAGCCAAGAGCATGTTCTCGTTTGCGCTGCTGGTGCTGGTGCTGCTGTTCCGGCCGCAGGGAATTCTCGGAAAGAAAGCGTCATGAAGTCGCTGTTCGAGGGTATCCCGCTGCGCGGCGGCGTCATGCTGGCGGCGCTGCTCGTGGCGCTGCTGGTCGCGCCGTTCATCGCCAACGACTATCTGCTCACCGTCCTGATCCTGATCCTCTACTACGCGTTCACGGGGCAGGCCTGGAACATCATGATGGGCTTTGCCGGACAACTGTCCCTCGGTCATGCACTGTATACCGGGCTCGGATCCTACGTCACCGCGGCGCTCTATGTGCACTACGGCATCGGCCCATGGGTGGGACTGCCCGCCGCCATCCTGATCGCCGCGGCGGCCGGAGCGGTGATCGGCTTCCTGGCATTCCGGTTCGGCGTCGCCGGCGTCTATTTCGCGATCCTGACCATCGCCTTCGCGGAGTTCGCGCGGATCGGCTTCGATCACTTCCGCTGGGTTGGCGGATCAGCCGGGTTCTTCCTGCCGGTCAGCAACTACACGGAAAACGACCTCTGGGACCTGCGCGGTCGGCCGGTCATGTTCTATTACGTGATCCTGGCGATGACGCTGGCCGCCTTGGTGCTGTGCCGGCTGCTCCTCAAGAGCCGCATGGGCTATTACTGGCAGGCGATCCGCGAGGACGAGACGGCGGCGCGGGCGCTCGGCATCAACACGTTCCGGTACAAGATGTACGCCGTCATCCTGTCGGCCGGTCTGACCTCGATCGCCGGGATGTTCTATGCCTTCTACTACAACAACCTGTTCCCCGAGCAGGTGTTCAGCATCGTGCGGTCGATCGAGCTTCTGCTTGGCCCGATCATCGGCGGCATCGGCACCCTGATCGGCCCGCTGGTCGGGGCGTTCCTGCTGACCAGTCTGGCCGAGGTCCTGGACGCCATCTTGGCCGCGCTGCACATCGACATTCCCGGCGCCAAGCGCGTGTTCTACGGAGTCTGTCTCCTGGTCGTCATCATGGTCCTGCCCGACGGCATCTGGCCATGGCTCGCCCGCAAGCTCGGCGTGACGGAGTCGAAATCATGAGCGCGCTCCTGGAAGTCGATGGCATCAGCAAGCGCTTCCGCGGTTTGCTCGCGGTCGACAAAGTCAGCTTCAACCTGCCGCAGGGGGCTATCTATGCGGTGATCGGGCCCAATGGCGCCGGCAAGACCACGCTGTTCAACATGATCGCCGGCCAGTTCGCGCCTGACGAAGGTTCGATCCGGTTTGCCGGTGCGCGCATCGATGGCCTGACGCCAGACGCGATCTGCCGCCGTGGAATCGGGCGGACGTTTCAGATCGTGCGGCCGTTCCCGGCGCTCACCGTCGAGGACAACGTGGTCATCGGCGCGCTGTTGCACCGCTCCGACGTCTCGGCTGCGCGGCGGCGCGCGCGCGAGGTGCTGGAGCAGATCGACCTGGACGGCAAGCGGGAGCAGGTCGCCTCGACGCTGACACTGCCTGACCGCAAGCGGCTCGAAGTGGCGCGGGCGCTGGCCACTGATCCCAAGCTGCTGCTGCTCGACGAGGTGATGGCGGGGCTGCGGCCGGCCGAGACCGACCGAATCCTATCGATCCTGACCCGCCTCAACCGCGAGACCGGCCTGACGATCCTGCTGATCGAGCATGTCATGCGCGCCGTCATGGCGCTCGCGCACCATGTGCTGGTGCTGCACCACGGCGCGGCGATTGCCGAGGGTACGCCGGCGCACGTCGTGCGCGAGCCGGCGGTGGTGCAGTCTTATCTCGGCGCCGAAGCAGTCTAGGGGAGCACAAGGCCTATGCTGCGTGTCGAGAACCTCGATGTCTTCCACGGCGACGCGCAAGCGCTCGACGACGTGACGCTGGACATCGAGGAGGGGGCGATCGTCGCCATCGTCGGGGCGAACGGCGCCGGCAAGACATCGCTCATCCGGACCATCGCCGGCATGCACCGTCCGGCCCGCGGGCGGATTCTGTTCCGCGGCACAGACATCGCCGGCTGGCCGAGCTTCCGCGTTTGCGATCTCGGCATCGGCCAGGTGGCGGAAGGCCGTCAGGTGTTCCCGACGCTTTCGGTCGCGGAGAACCTTGAGATGGGCGCGCTCTTGCCCCGCGCCCGGGCCGACCGGGCGAAGAATCTCGAGCGTGTGTTTGCCTTGTTTCCGGTGTTGCGCGAACGCTTGGGGCAGGCCGCCGGCACGCTTTCGGGCGGCGAACAGCAGATGCTCGCCATCGGCCGCTGCCTGATGGGCGCTCCCGATCTGGTGATGTTCGACGAGCCGTCGCTGGGGCTTGCGCCGGCGGTGGTGCAGAACGTGCTGCGCACCATCCGCGACCTCAACCGCGAGGGGCTCACCTGCGTGCTGGTCGAGCAGAACGTTGCCGTCTCGCTTAAGCTCGCCGCCCAGGCCTACGTGCTTGAGAACGGCCGAATCATGCTGTCCGGCGCCGGCGAAACGCTGCTGGCCGACGATCGCGTGCGGCAGGCGTATCTCGGCATGTAGTCGATTGTGCTGGGGTTGGAGGCTTCTTCTGGGGTACGGGCCGGCCGCAGTCGATACGCAATACGCTTGGCCGGCCCGGTCTTCGTCAGATGCGCCTTAGTGGTCTCGCTGGCCGCGACGCAAGTCCACCCGACTGGCGTATGCGGCGACCCCGAATGTCAGGATCAGAATCAACATCAATGTCGAGATGCTCATTCAGACGCCCCCATTCTCATTCATCCCCCATCCTGTTGTAGACGGGCAATATTCCAAACCGAAAATCCGCACTCGTTAAGGCATTCTGCAAAGATAGAGCGACCGTGACAAAAATCGCACAAATGGAACTTAAGGTGCGATGCGACAGACGCGTCGCAAATTGTAAAATCGTCGCCCCGTCTGCTACTTCACCGATGACGCTCTCAATCCAGAAGAGCGGGCACCGTGCGGCAAGCGTCGGAGGATCGCACGCAAGGGATGGCATCGCTGGCCTCCACTCGTCGCGAAATCTGTCGAACGCCTAAATGTTATGGCGACGCATGATCATGTCGAGGGCCGCGACGCGGAGCGTGAGCGGGCTGCCGGGAAACGCCTGGCGTAGCGCCTGCAACGTTTCGGCGCCGGAGCTGGGATGGAGCGACATCAGCTGCTTTGCCATCGCCGCCGTCAGCACGGCGCCGCCCAATGCGCTCTCGGGCGCAATCGGCGGTGACGGCAGAAATGGCAACTGGCCCTCCCGGGCGGCACCCTGGTCGCTGACAGTACCCATGATTGGCCTCGTTGGGTCATTGCGGGTCCGGCGCCGCTAGACTGGCCTTCTCTGGTTACCAAATGGTTAACGCGTAGGCTGAGCCGCATTGTGAGCTGGCGGCTTGCGCGGTAGCGGCGGGAAATGCATGGTCCGGCCGGGCATACCAACCGCTTTTAAGGAGGCATTGATGAAGTTGTACTTTGCGCCTGGCGCCTGCTCGCTCTCGCCGCACATCGTGTTGCGCGAGGCCGGTGCCAAGTTCGATCTGGAACAGGTCGATCTGCGCGAGAAGAAGACCAAGAAGGGCGACAACTACTTGGAGATCAACCCGAAAGGGCAAGTGCCGCTACTGGAGCTTGATGACGGGCAGCGCATCAGCGAAGGGCCGGCGATCGTGCAGTATGTCGCGGACCAGAACCCGGCTGCCGGCCTGGTCCCGGCTGCCGGAACCATGGACCGCTATCACCTGCAGGGCTGGCTTACCCATATCGGCACCGAGTTGCACAAGACCTTCGGACCTTGTTTCCGCCCGACGACGCCCGAAGAGTACAAGAAGCTCTCCAAGGAGACGCTGGCGAACAAGTACCGCGGCGTCGACAAGGCGCTGGAAGGCAAGCAATACCTGTTGGGCGACAAGTTCTCGGTGGCGGACGCGTATCTCTTTACGGTTACACGCTGGGCGCCGCGCATCGAGTTCGACCTCTCGCCGTTCCCGAACGTCAAGGCGTTCATGGAGCGGGTTGCGGCTCGTCCCAAGGTCCAGGAGGCGCTGAAGGCCGAGGGGCTCTCGTAGCACGAGCCGACAAGCTTCACTTCGACACAAGCCCGGGCATATCCCCGGGCTTGATTCGTTTTGACGCTAGACTAGGGCGTCCGACGCCGTCACTTGCCGCAGTCGTTGGGAACGGGCTTGCCGTCGAACCGGCCCGTCATCCAGGCCGCGGCCGCGTCAGCGCTGTCGCGGCCGGCGGTCGGGTGCCCGACTTTCGGCATCCAGAACCACTCGACCTTGCTGCCCGCCCCGCACAGGCGCTGCATGTAGTTGCGGGTAATGTCCGGCCGTACGAGCTGGTCGGCGCCGCCTTGCGCCAGGAACACTGGAATGTTGCTGGGCAGCGCCCCCGGGGTGTTTTCCGTCATGAACGAGCGCCACGGCTGGACGTCGGCCAGGTTCTTGACCGACAGGAAGCTGCGATCGAGCGGCTTTGCGGCCTGCATCAGCATCAACAGCTCCAGCCGTGTCTCCAGGCAGTCGCGCGCAAGCCGATCGACCGTCGGTATCGCTGTGGGCACCACCACCCGGCTCATCGGTGCATCGAAGACCCGCGCCCAGGACCACAGCGCCATCGCGGTCAGGTCCTTGCCGCCGAGTGTGTCGATGTCGGCAACGAGGAGCGCCGCAAGCTCGGTCGCGGGCGCGGCGGCAGCAACGCCGGCAAGCTCGAGCTCGGGCGCATATTGGCGCCCGACGATCCCGGTGAAGAGCGCGGCGTGGCCGCCCTGCGAATGGCCCCAGACCGCGAAGCGGTTGCCGTTTCCGCCGTTGGGCAGCGTGCGAACGACGCGCACGGAGTCGAGAACGGCACGCGCTTCGCTGACGCCCACCAGGTAGGGATGAGGGCCCGGCGTCCCGAGACCGGGATAGTCGGTCGCGGTCACGACATAGCCCCGGTCGATGAGCGTCTTGAGGCCCTGAATGTGGGCGAAGCGCTCAAGGGCCAGCGAGGGGGCGCAGGGCGGGGTGACGCCGGTGGTCGGATGCGCCCAGGCGACGATCGGTCGGCCGGCGGCCGGTGGCGGCCCGCCGGGGATGATGACCAGGCCGGAGACCGCAATCGGTTCGTTGCGCAGGCCGACGGACCGGTACAGCACGCGATAGGCCGAAGCACCGGATGGTGCGAAATGGATCGGCTCCTGCCGGATCAGCGTGCCGGGCGGCCCGATGGTTTCCTGCTCGGTCGCCCGATAGAACGCCGGTTGCGCAAACGCCCCGCACGTCCACACTGCTGTGGCCGCGGCGGCCACGATAACGAGCCGACGCAGCGAAGTACCCATTCCCGTTCGTTCAAGCGGAATTCGGTAAATGCCCATGTACGCAGCGTCTCCCGTGCGAAACGCGGCTGACGCACCGTGAAAGGTTACTTCAACGGGGCGCCGATCGTGACCGTCAACGTGCCGACGCCTTCGATTTCGCATTCGAGCTTGTCGCCGGCAACGCAGGCGGCGACGCCGGACGGTGTCCCGGTCATGATGATGTCGCCCGGCGCAAGCTCGACCATCTCGGAGAGCTTGACGATCACCTCGGGCACGTTCCAGATCATCTGCGCCAGATCGCCGTCCTGGCGCACCTTGCCATTGCACTTGAGCGCGATGCGGCCCTTGCCAGGATGCCCGATCTTTTCGGCCGGGACCAGCGGCCCGCAGGGCGCCGAATGGTCGAATGCCTTGCCGACTTCCCAGGGGCGCTTCATGTCGCGCGAGGCGATCTGCAGGTCACGGCGGGTAAGATCGATGCCGACGCCATAGCCATAGATGCAGCTGAGTGCATCCTCAAGCTTGATGTTGCGGCCGCCGCTCTTGAGTGCGACCACAAGTTCGACCTCGTGATGCATGTCCTTGGTGAGCGGCGGGTAGGGGGCGGTACCGCCGTCCGGCACGATGGCGTCCGCCGGCTTGGAGAAGAAGAAAGGTGGGTCGCGGACGTCGTGCCCCATCTCCTTGATGTGCTCTTCGTAGTTGCGTCCCACGCACCAGATCCGGCGCACCGGAAACGACTTGCCGGTGCCGGCCACCGGAATCGACGCCTGCGGCGCGGGCGCGATGACGTAATCCTTGTCTGCACTCATCGATGGTCTTCCTGTTGGCAATCGTTGTCGGCGTCAGATGCCGGTTGCGGCGGCGATCCGTCCACGCGGCTCCGGCGCGTGCTCCTGGCCCTTGAGCTGGAGACGGTAGAACGAAGCATAGCGGCCGCCTTTGCGTAGCAAATCTTCGTGGCGGCCGGATTCCACGACGGTGCCGTCTTCGATCACCACGATGCGGTCGGCGTGGGTGATCGTGTGCAGCCTGTGCGCGATAGCGATCGTGGTGCGGCCTTGGCAGAGGTGTTCCATGGCGCGCTGCACTTCGCGCTCGGATTCGGAGTCGAGCGAGGCGGTGGCTTCGTCCATCAGGATGATCGGCGCGTCCTTGAGCAGCGCGCGCGCGATGGCGATGCGCTGGCGCTCGCCGCCCGACAGCTTTAAGCCGTGCTCGCCGACCGGAGTATCGTAGCCCTTGGCGAAGCTCATGATGAAATCGTGAGCGTTGGCGGCCTTGGCCGCGGCGACAATTTCCGCTTCGCTTGCAGCCGGCCGGCCGACCGCGATGTTCTCGCGCACCGATGCATGGAACAGGAATACGTCCTGGCCGACATAGGCGATCTGTCCGCGCAGCGAATGCAGCGATACGGTCGCGATGTTCTGCTGATCGATGACGATGGCGCCGCTGTCGACGTCGTAGAAGCGCAGGATCAGGTTGAGGATGGTCGACTTGCCCCCGCCTGACGGTCCAACCAGCGCGGTCATCTTGCCCGGCTCGGCGACGAAGCTCAGGTCGTGGATGACGCTCTCCCCCTTGTGGTAGGAAAACTGCACGTCGGTGAATTCGACGCGGGCGGTCGTGAGCCTGAGCGGATGGTGGTCGTCGTCGATGCGCTCGGTCGGCGGGCGGTCCAGGATATCGTACAGGATGCGCACTCCGACCAGCGCGGTGTTGAGATCGATGTTGAGCCGCGCGAGCCGCTTGGCCGGCTCGTAGGCCAGCATGAACGCCGCCAGGAACGAGAAGAACTGGCCCGGGCTGGCACCGGTCTCCAGCACGCGGAAGCCGCCGTAGATCATGGCGAACGCGATGGCGAAGCCGCCCATCGCCTCCATCAGCGGGCCGGCGCGGTGGGCGGTGCGCGCCCAGCGGTTCGACTCCTGTTCGAGGTCGGCGATGTCCGCGGTCAGCCGCGCCCGCATCGTGTCCTCGAGCGTGTAGGCTTTGACGATCCGGATGCCCTGGATCGTCTCTTGCATGGTTTCGAGGATACGCGCACCGCCGGTGAACTGCCGCTTGGCGATGTTGGAGATGCGCCGGATCATCTTGCGGAGGAAATAGAGGGCGGGCGGCACGACCACGAAACTGAAGAACGACATCACCGGGTCTTGCACGATCATCACGATCAGCAGTCCGAGCAGCACCAGCAGGTCGCGGCCGATCGCCCCGACCACCAGATTGATCGTGGTGCTGGCGGCCGTGGCTCCGGCGCCGAAGCGCGCCAGCAGTTCGGTCGAGTGTTGGTGTGCGAAGAACTCAAGGTTCTGATGTACCAGAGTGTCGAATATCCGCCGCTGGTTGTCGGCGACGATGGCGTTGCCGATCTGCGACAGCTTGACGGCCTGCAGGTAAGTCGCGCTCGCCTTGACCATGAAGATCACGGCCGTGACGAGGCCGATGACCAGGATGCCGTAGAAGTTCTTGTGAACGTACGCCTGGTTGATCACGTCGCCGACCAGGTAGGCGCCAAGTGCGGTGCTGCCGGCCGCGACGACCATCAGGCCAAGCGCCCGGAGGTAACGCTTCCATTGCCGCGACGCCTGTTCGACCATCAGTCGGCGCACCAGCGCGGGCGCGCCGTCGGGATCGGCGAAAAGCGACTGAAAGTACGATTTGAGCACTCGCGCTCCGTCCGACGGCGATACGAACCCCGGGCAGGACGCGCAGTCCTGCGGCGTGTGGTTCTTGCCCACCCGGACCGGCAATTCAAGTGGAAATCGCGCCGGACGAGGGGCTCAGCGCGGCCGCGATGCCAGCTTGCGCTCCCATTCCAGCGAATGCGTGACGACGGTGCCGAGATCGTCGAATTGCGGCCGCCAATTCAGGATGGCGCGGATGCGGTCGGAGGCGGCCACGATCCGCGCCGGGTCGCCGGGCCGGCGGTCCGCGAACGTCACCTTGAAATCTACCCCCGATACGCGCTTGACGGTTTCGATCACCTCCAGCACCGAGAACCCGCGCCCGTAGCCGCAGTTGAGCGTCAGCGGTGCGTCGCCGCCGCGGCGCAGGTGCGCCAAAGCGTCGAGGTGGGCGCGGGCAAGATCCGAAACGTGGATATAGTCGCGGATGCAGGTGCCGTCAGGCGTGTCATAGTCGGTGCCGAAGACATCGATCTTTTCCCGCTTGCCGAGCGCGGTCTCGACCGCGACCTTGATGAGGTGGGTCGCGCCCTTGGTCGATTGCCCGGTGCGCAACTGCGGATCGGCGCCGGCGACGTTGAAATAGCGCAGGATTACGTGGCGGAGCCCGTAAGCCAGCCCGCAATCGCGCAGCATCACCTCGGTCATTAGTTTCGAGGAGCCGTAGGGCGACATCGGCACGGTGGGATCGTCCTCGCGCACCGGCATTCGCGCCGGATTGCCGTAGACCGCGGCCGTCGACGAAAAGATGAAGTTCCGCACTCCGCCCCTGACGGCGCATTCGATCAGCGCCCGGGAGTTCACGGTGTTGTTGCGGTAGTAGCCGAGCGGGTCGGTGACGGACTCCGGCACGACGATCGAGCCGGCAAAGTGGATGATGGCGTCGACGCCGTACTCCGCGATTGTCCGGTCGACCAGCGCCTGATCGCCGATGTCGCCGACCACGAGTCGAGCGCCCGGCGCGACCGCCCAATCGAAACCCGTCGTGAGATCGTCGATCACGACCACGCGTTCGCCGGCGTCGATCAGCGTGTAGACCGTCTGGCTGCCGATGTAGCCTGCACCGCCGGTGACCAGGACCGTCATGGAAAGAGCCTATCCCCGTTGGCCGTTCTGAATAGCCCGATCAGATGAAAATCCGGTTAGTGGCGATGAAATCACGATTCGATCCTGCAATCCATCGGATGCCTCCCGGTCCGGCCAACGGGTTCACCCGTGTTCCATTGCCTATGCAAATTCTGGTAGATTGCGCTTCGGTCGTTACCTCCGGCCGGGGTTTGCGCCTCATGCGGCGGCGTTCGTGGAGCATCCTTCTCGTCAACCGGGTGATGCAGCGCCCGCGCGATGGCATGGCGCGCGGGCGAGCGTTCCGGCCGGGAAAGGTCTTCCGCGCATGAGTAAGCGGCGGAAGGTGAAATCGACTCGCGGTGCGACCCGGAGCGGCCGGTCCGGGATCCCACCGGCTCGCTCGACTGCGACCAAGACAACCGCCGCCTCCAAAGCCTCGCGAAAATCGTCCGCCTCGGGCAAGGCTGCGGAGGTGGCGCGGCTCAAGCGTGAATTGCACGAGACGCGCGAGCAGCAGACCGCCACCGCCGAGGTGCTCAAGGTCATCAGCCGCTCAGCATCCGATCTGCAGTCGGTGCTCGGGGCAATCGTGCAAACGGCAAGCCGGCTCTGCGAGGCCGATTTCGCCCTGATCTACCGGTTGCAGAACGGCGCATATCGTCTGGTCGCTGCCAATAACGCTACCGAGCAGTTCGTGCAGCATGCAATTCGGAATCCAATCCCACCAGGGCGCGGCTCATTGATTGGGCGCGTCGCGATGGAGCGGAAGACCACACACATTCCGGACTGCCTCGAAGATCGCGAGTACAAGTATCTGGATTACCAGCAGAGCGGCAAATACCGGTCCATGCTTGGCGTACCGTTGTTGCGCGATGGGGTGGTAGTCGGTGCCATTGGTCTGCTGCGCTCGACCGTCAGTCCGTTCAGCAAAAAGCAGATCGCATTGGTGACGACCTTCGCCGACCAGGCGGGGATCGCGATCGAACACAACCGGCTGTTCGAGGAACTACGTCAGCGCACCGACGACCTTACCGAATCGCTCGCGCAGCAGACCGCCACCGCCGAGGTGCTCAAGGTCATCAGCCGATCGGCGCTCGATCTGCAGATCGTGCTGGAAACGCTGGTACGGTCGGCGGCGCGACTGTGCGATGCGGAGATGGCGTGTATCGTGCGACCGCAGGGCGACTATTTCACCTTTGCGGCGAACCTGGCATTTCCTCGCAAGTTCGTCGAACTTGTGACGACGACGCCGATTTCGGCGGGACGTGGCACGCTCGCCGGGCGTGTGGTGGCGGAACGGCGTACCGTCCACATTCCGAATGTTCACGCCGACCCCGAATATACATTCAGCGACGGTCAGCAGATCGGCGGCTTTCAATCCCTATTGGGGGTGCCTCTGTTGCGCGAAGGAACGCCTATCGGAGTGGTCGTGCTGGCGCGTCGCACGATGCTCGCCTTCACCGACAAGCAAATGGAGCTTGTTGCCACCTTTGCCGATCAGGCGGTGATCGCGATCGAGAACGTCCGGTTGTTCGACGAACTGCAGGCCCGCACGGACGACCTCACCGAATCGTTCGCGCAGCAGACCGCCACCGCCGAGGTGCTCAAAGTCATCAGCCGTTCAACTTTCGACCTTCAGTCGGTGCTTAAGACCTTGGTCGAGTCGGCAACTCGCCTTTGCGAGGCGGAGCAGAGTTGGTTGTTCCAGCGTCGTGGCGAAGTATTCCGTTTTATCGCAAGTTTCGGCCTCGACTTGGCGACTCACACTCGCATCAATGAGTTCTTTGAACCCTTGGAAGTGCGCGCGGAACGAGGAAGCGTCACCGGGCGGGCAGCCCTCGAAGGCAGGACGATCCATGTTCCGGATGTGTTGGCGGACAATGAATACACGTGGGGAGGAGCGCAGCAGATTGGCGGTTATCGAGCCGCGCTCGGCGTTCCGCTATTGCGCGAGGGTGAAGTCATCGGGGTTATCTTCGTCGCCAAGAACAAGCCTGAACCGTTCACCAGCAAACAAATCGAGCTGGTGACGACATTTGCCGACCAGGCGGTGATCGCGATCGAGAATGTACGAATGTTCGGCGAACTGCAGACGCGCACCGAGGATTTGTCGGAATCCCTGCAGCAGCAGACCGCCACCGCCGAGGTGCTCAAAGTCATCAGCCGCTCGACCTTCGATCTGGATGCGGTCCTGCAGACGCTCGTCGAATCGGCGGCGCGCCTGTGCGATGCCGACAAAGCGACGATTGCCCGGCAGAAGGGCGGAGTGTTCTTCCGTTCCGTGTTTCACGGCTTCTCGAAAGAGTTCGTGGACTTCGTCAAGGACGTTCCGGTCGAACCGGAACGCGGCACGGCGACGGGGCGCGCCTTGCTGGAAGGAAAGGTCATCCACATTCCGGATGTGAAGGCTGATCGTGAATATGGTTGGGCGGAAGCCCAGCGTCTCGGGGACTATCGTACGATCATTGGCGTGCCGATGCTGCGCGAAGGCGTCCCGATCGGCGTGTTCGCGCTCACCCGCTCCGAAGTCCGGCCGTTCACCGACAAGCAGATCGAACTGGTCTCGACCTTCGCCGACCAGGCGGTGATCGCGATTGAGAACGTGCGGCTGTTCGAGGAGTTGCAGCGGCGCACGCAGGAACTCAGCGTATCGCTCGAATACCAGACCGCTTCGGCGGAAGTTCTCAGCGTGATCAGCCGGTCGCCCTCCAAGCTGCAGCCGGTGCTCGACGCGATCGTCCAGACGGCCGCTCGGCTGTGCGCGGCCGAATACGCCTTTATTGCGAGATATGTCGACGGCAAGTGCTACTTGGTCGCTGGCAATCGCGTCGAGGCGGCGCATATCAGCTATCTCGCAGGTCGACCGGTCGCAGTGGGTCGAGGCTCGATCACCGGCCGCGTCGCGCTCGAACGGCGCACCATCCACGTGCCCGACGTGCTCGCCGATCCCGAATTCGATCAGTTCGAGTGGCAGCGCGTAGGCAGGCAGCGGACCGTCCTCGGCGTCCCGCTGCTGCGCGAAGACACTCTGATTGGCGTTATCATCCTCGCCCGCACCAAGGTTGAGCCGTTCATCGAACGGCAGATCGACCTGGTGACCTCCTTCGCGGACCAGGCGGTGATCGCAATCGAAAACGTTCGGCTGTTCGAGGAATTGCAGGCGCGCACCGAGGAACTCACCGACACGCAGCCTGTTTTCGACGCGATCGTTGAGTGCGGGGTCGAACTGTTTCCCGGCGCAGCCATCAGCATTGCGCTGCCGGATGGCGACCTCGTGAAGCTTGCGGCAATGGCGGAATCCGATCCGATCCGCGCCGAGGCCTGGCGCCGTAGATTTCCGTTTGCGCTGACGCGCGACTACATGCACAGCTTTGCGATCCTCGACCGACGGGTCGTCGACATCCCGGATGTCGAGCAGGCCCCGGCCGAATTTACCGTCGGCAAGAGGAATTTTCTGGAGAGCGGGTACCGGGCGGTGACGATCATGCCGATGCTGCGCGGAGATGGCGCTATCGGAGTGCTCAGCGTCGTGCGCGTTGCGCCCGGGCCGTTGACCGACAAGCAACTTTCGGTGTTGGAGACGTTCGCCCGGCAGGCCGTGATCGCGATCGAGAACACGCGCCTGCTGCACGAGTTGCACGAGCGCACCGAAGATTTGTCCGAATCGCTGCAACAGCAGACGGCCACGGCCGAGGTTCTCAAGGTCATCAGCCGTTCCACGTTCGATCTGCAGGCGGTGCTGGATACGCTGGTCGAGTCGGTGGCACGGCTGTGCGAGGCCGACACAACCGCAATCGCGCGCCAAAATGACGATGTTTACGAACTCGCCGCGACTTACGGGCATTCGGCGGAAGTGATCAAATTCATGAGAGCGCGACCCTTTAAGGTCGAACGTGGCAATGTGGTTGGACGGGTCGTTCTGGAGGGCAAAGCGCTTCAACTCGAAGACGTACAGGCCGATCCAGAGTTTACGTACAAAGAGGCGGCAAGAGCTGTCGGCGTGCGGACAATGCTGGGCGTTCCCCTTCTCCGCCAAGGACAGACGATCGGTGTCATCGTCTTGCAGAGGCGCCGATTGGAGCCTTTCACCGACAAGCAGATCGAACTGGCCGCGACTTTTGCCGACCAGGCCGTGATTGCGATCGAGAACGTGCGGCTGTTCGACGAAATCCAGAGCAAGAGCGAACAACTCGCCGAAGCGAGCAAGCACAAGTCGCAGTTCCTGGCCAACATGAGTCATGAATTGCGCACGCCACTCAACGCCATCCTCGGCTACACCGAGCTCATTCTCGACAACATCTACGGCGACACGCCCGACAAGATGCGCAACGTGCTGGAACGCATTCAGCGCAATGGCCGCCATCTGCTCGGCCTGATCAACGATGTGCTCGATCTATCCAAGATCGAGGCCGGTCAGCTCACCCTGTCGTTGTCCGATTACTCGCTCAAAGAGATGGTACAGGGCGTCTACAGTGCGGTCGAACCGCTGGCGGCCGAGAAGAAGCTCGCGCTCAAGATTGAAGTGTCGCCCGATCTGCCGCAGGGCCATGGCGACGAACGTCGATTGACTCAGGTTTTGCTCAATCTGGTCGGCAATGCGATCAAGTTCACCGACGCGGGTGAAGTGGTCGTCCGTGCCCAGGCCGGCAACGGGTCGTTCAGTCTATCGGTACGCGACACCGGACCGGGGATCGGCGAAAGCGACCAAGCCAAGCTGTTCCAGGAGTTCCAGCAGGCCGACAATTCGATCACCCGCGCGAAGGGCGGCACCGGGCTTGGGCTGGCGATCTCCAAGCGGATCATCGAACTGCACGGCGGAGCGATCTGGGTCGAGTCGCAAGTGGGGCAGGGCTCGACGTTTTCCTTTACGCTTCCGGTCCGGGTCTAGTGGAGTGGATTTGACATTCGTCAACCCCTAGCCGCAGGTTCGCAATGCGAATGTCAAATCCAACTCCACTAGAATCATAGGTTTGCTAGTGGTCCTTAATTCCAACATTCGCAAACGGTGCTTGCTGAAACGAGATGCGAATGTTGGAATTGGACCACTAGCAGCGAGAGATCGATGGGCAAGCTCATTCTTGTGGTCGAAGACCAGGAAGACAATCGCCGCATTCTTCGCGACCTGCTCACCAGCGCGGATTATGAACTGATCGAAGCCGAGAACGGCGAGGAGGCGCTCGCTGCGACGGCGAAGGAGCGCCCAGACCTGATCCTGATGGATATTCAACTGCCGGTGATGGACGGCTATGAGGCCACCCGCCGCCTCAAGGCGGACCCGGCGTCGGCGGCGATTCCGATCATTGCCGTCACCTCCTACGCGTTGAGCGGCGACGAGGCCAAGGCGCGCGCCGCCGGCTGTGACGACTTCGTCCCCAAGCCCTACAGCCCACGGCAGCTCCTGGCGAAGATCCGCAAATATTTGCCTTGACGCCGGTCGCGATCTCGATGACGGGTGTGGCGCGATCGGCGAGTGAGGGAACCTGCAATGATCTTCGGCATACCGACCTTGACGTTTGTGCATACGCTCTTGAGTCTGATCGCACTTGCGGCGGGACTGATCGTGGTGTTCGGCCTGCTGAGTTCTCGCACGTTTCCATTATGGACTGGGCTGTTTCTCGTGACCGCGATCTTGACCAGCGTCACTGGTTTCTTCTTTCCGTTCGAGCGCTTTCTGCCGTCGCACTGGTTCGGCGTGATTTCGCTGATCGCGTTGGCGGGCGCAATTCTGGCGCGCTACAGGTTCTTGTACGCCGGAGCCTGGCGTTGGTTTTACGTGCTGACGATGCTGGTCGGAACCTACCTGCTGGCCTTTGTCACCATCGTGCAGGCGTTCCAGAAGATCCCGGCTCTCCACACGCTGGCGCCGACCCAGTCGGAACTGCCGTTTGCGGTGGCCCAGCTCGTGCTCTTGGCTGTGTTCCTGGGGCTAGGCTTGTTGGCGATCCGCAAGTTTAACTTGGGCGCTGCGAGGTTCGCCTGATAGCGGTTGCGTCGGGGCCGCCGGCCGGGTCATGTCGGACATTCTGTTCATCAAGACGTCATCGCTCGGCGACGTCATTCATCAAATGCCGGCGTTGACCGAGGCGCGGCAGCGATTGCCGCAGGCACGGTTTTCCTGGGTCGTCGAAGAGGCGTTTACGCCGCTGGTCCGGCTGCATCCGGCGGTCTCCGAGGTGATTCCGGTGGCCACGCGGCGCTGGCGGCAAGCGCTGTTCTCGCCGGTCAACTGGCGCGACATGGCGCGTTTCACGTCGGTGCTACGCACAAGCCGCTACGATGAAATCATCGACACCCAGGGACTGTTCCGCTCGGCGCTGCTGGCGCGGGTCGCGCGCGGCCGTCGTCATGGCTACGACTCCGGCAGTGTGCGCGAACGAGCCGCAGTGGCACTCTACGACGTGCGCCATCGCATCCCGCGCGACCTCCATGCGATCGAGCGCAATCGCCGTCTGACCGGGTTCGCGCTCGGCTATCAGCCCGAGGGCGGCGCCGATTTCGGATTGGCCCGCTCGCGGCTCGCTCCTGTGTCGGACGGCTACGGCATCCTGCTCCACGCCACTGCTCGCGCCGAAAAGGAATGGCCTGAAGACCATTGGATATCGCTCGGGAAGACGCTGGGATCGCGGACCGGTTCGCTGGTGCTGCCCTGGGGCAGCGAGATCGAGCGAACCCGGAGCGTCCGGATCGCGGCTGCGCTCGGTAACGCTCGCGTGCCGGAGCGGCAGTCGCTCGACCGCGTCGCGGCACTGATCGCGGGAGCGTCGTTTGTGATCGGCGTCGATACCGGCTTGCTGCATCTGGCTGCCGCCCTCGGCGTGCCGTTGGTTGCGATCTTTGTCGGTAGCGAGCCGGGTCTCACCGGGCCGATTGGCGCGGGGCCGATGACGGTGGTCGGCGGCAAGGGCCTGCTGCCGTCGGTGGAGGAAGTTATCGATGCGCTACGCGCGTCGCTTGACCGTTCCGCACCCCGGTTTCAGGCCTGACTCTGCAGCGAAGCGGAGGCGCCAAGCGCGGCGTGCGTCGCATGCGCCACTTGCGTGATCGAAATCTCCGTCATGCAGCGGTGGTGGCCGAGGCGGCAGACCGGCTTGTGGCAGGGCTGGCAGGGGATTTCGCCGGGGGCCTGGATCGCGGCCGCGATGGGATTGAGCGGCGCCCAGTGCCACGGGCTGGTCGGGCCGAAGATGCCGACCGCCGGGGTGCCGATGGCGGCGGCGACATGCAGCAGTCCGGAGTCGTTCGACACCGCGGCCTTCGCGGCGGCGAGCGCCAGGATGGCGTTCCGCAGGTCGGTGCCGGTCAGGTTGCGGACATGATTGGGTGCGGCGGCAGCGATTTCGGCCGCCAGCGCCTGCTCGCCGGGCCCGCCGATCACCCAGACAGCGTTGCCTTCAGCCGCCAGCCGGCCGGCCAGCGCTGCGTAGGACGCCGACGGCCAGCGCTTCGATGGCCCAACGGCGCCGGGAGCCAGCGCGACGGCGGGACGGCCGTTGGCTTGAAGTCCCATCCGCTGGCGCCACTCGGCGATCTCGGCAGCCGGAACGCGCAGTTCCGGCAGCGGCCATTCCGGTGGCTGGGCCGCCCCCTTGGGCAGGGCGAGCGTGGCGCACTGGTCGATCATCCGGGGCAGCGCCCGCTCGCCCCAGCGCAGGTCGTTCACGAGCCCGAAGCGGGCTTCGCCGACGAAGCCGGTGCGCAGCGGAATTCCGGCCAAAAATGGCGCCAAAGCCGCCTTCCAGGTGCGCGGCATCACCAGCACCTGGCCATAGCCCTCGGCGCGCAAGCGGGCGGCCAGCGCACGGTGTTGGCCTAACGCAAGGCGTTTACGGGGTAGGTCGACGACGATCCCCTTGCGGATGCCGGGCATGTAGTCGAGCAGCGGCGCGACCATGCTGGTGGTCAGCATATCGACCGGCGCATCGGGATTTTTTGCTTTCAGCAGCTTGATGACGCTGTGACAGCGCACGAAGTCGCCGATCCACATATACGGGATGAGCAGGATGGGCGAAGTTGCCATTCCAAAACGCCTTTTTGCGCCCTCAAGCCGCCCGGAAAGAAGTGACCTCAAAGTCATTTCTAGTTGCCGAGAAGCCGTTAGCCCGCCGGCAAAATCCTGTCCAGCGCGCCCGCGGCAAAATCCCAGGCCTGTCCGGCGCTTACCGCGGCTTGCGGTGCAAGTTGCACCGGCGCGCGCTCTCGGGCAAAGGGAGGGCCTCAAGAATTCCGGCGCGGCGGAACGGGATGCTGTTGGTCACCGGCGGGGCCGGATTCATCGGTTCGAACATCGTGGCAAGCCTCAACGAGGCCGGCCGCAGCGACGTCGTCGTCAACGATGTCCTTGGTTCGCAAGGCAAATGGCGCAACCTGGCGAAGCGCCAGATTGCCGATTTCGTGCCGCCCGAAGAGCTGTTCGCCTGGCTCGACGGCCGCAAGCTCGATGCCGTCATCCACATGGGCGCGATCTCCGATACCACCGCAACCGACGGCGACCTCGTTCTTAGCACCAACTTCCGGCTTTCTCTGCGGCTTCTCGACTGGTGTTCGGCCAGCAAGACGCCGTTCCTGTACGCTTCTTCGGCGGCCACATATGGCGACGGCGCCGACGGCTTCGCCGACGACTGGTCGGCGGCGGCGCTGCGCCATCTCAAGCCGATGAACCTCTACGGCTTCAGCAAGCACCTGTTCGACCTCGCCCTCGTCGAGCGCCTGCGCCGCGGCGAGCAAATGCCGCCGCAGTGGGCCGGCCTGAAGTTCTTCAACGTGTTCGGGCCGAACGAGTACCACAAGGGCGAGATGATGAGCCTCGTCGCCAAACGCTTCGACGAAGCGCGTGCCGGCAAGCCGGTGCAACTGTTCAAGTCACATCGCGACGGCATCGGCGACGGCGAACAGAAGCGCGACTTCATTTACGTCAACGACGCCGTGGCTGTCGTTCGCTGGCTGCTGGAAACGCCGAAGGTCTCCGGCATCTTCAATGTCGGCACCGGCGCGGCGCGCAGCTTCCGCGACCTGATCAGCAGCATGTTTGCGGCGCTCGGTCGGGCACCCGACATCGAATATGTCGAGATGCCGCCTTCGATCCGTGGGCAGTATCAGTATTTCACGCAAGCCGAGGTCGAAAATCTCCGCCGGGCAGGCTACAACGCCGGCTTCACGCCGCTCGAAGCGGCAGTGAAGGACTACGTTACCGGCTATCTCGACCGCCCGGACCGCTACCGGTAAGTGGCGACCGGAGAAGCGAGAACGAAGGTTCATGTTCATCCTCGACGAGACGCTGAAAATTGTCCGCCGGCAGACCGTGCTCTGCGTCGGCGACGTCATGCTCGACGATTTCGTCTATGGCGAGGTCAACCGCATCTCGCCCGAGGCCCCGGTGCAGGTGCTCACCGTCAGCAACAGCGAACTCGTGGTCGGCGGCGCCGGCAACGTGGCGCGCAATGTCGCCGCGCTCGGCGCGCGCTGCGTCTTCGTCAGTGTGGCTGGCGACGACGAGGCCGCCCGCACGCTCAAATCCGCGCTCGCGGCCGAGTCGGCGATCGAGAACTGTCTGGTGGTCGACAGGTCGCGGCCGACCACCCGCAAGGTGCGCTTCGTCTCGGAGCACCACTCGACGCATCTGCTGCGCGCCGACTGGGAGCAGGTCGCGCCGATTTCGGGCGAGGTCGAGCGGGCGGTGATCGACGCCGCAATCAAGGCGTTGCCGCGCGTCGCGGCGATCGTGCTGTCAGATTACGCCAAGGGCGTGCTGACGCCGCGCGTCGTGCGAACCCTGATCGAGGCGGCGCGCAAAGCCAATAAGCCGCTGATCGTCGATCCGAAAGGCAAGGATTTCTCGAACTACGCTGGTGCTACGCTGATCACGCCGAACAGCCAAGAACTCGCGGAGGTGAGCCGCGATGCGATCGCAACCGTGGCCGATGTTGCCGCCGCCGCAGCCGAACTCGGCCGCGCGCTGAAGAGCGACGCGGTGCTCGTGACCCGCGGCGAACAGGGCATGATGCTGGTGCCGTCCGGCACGCAGGAGACCGGGCCGATCTCGGTGCCGGCGCATTCGGTCAAGGTACGCGACGTCTCTGGTGCCGGCGACACTGTGGTGGCGGTGCTCGCCGCGATGGTGGCGGCCGGCATGTCGTTCGAAGACGCGATGATGGTCGCCAACGCCGCCGCTGCCGTGGTGGTCGGCAAGCGCGGCACCGCGACGGTCTCGCCGGCCGAGCTGCGCGCGCGGATGCAGCCGTCGGGCTCGCGCGCGCACGAAGACAAGATCGTGTTCGATTGGTCGGTGCTCGACCAGCGGCTGAACGAATGGCACCGGCAGGGATTGCGGATCGGCTTTACCAACGGCTGCTTCGACCTGCTGCATCCCGGCCACATCAAGCTCCTGACCGGCGCCAGCGCCGCCTGCGACCGGCTCATCGTCGGGCTCAACAGTGATGCCTCGGTGCGCCGCCTCAAGGGCCCCGAGCGGCCGATGCAGGACGTCTATGCCCGTGCCGAGGTGCTCGCCGCGCTCGCCGCGGTCGATCTCGTCGTGGTGTTCGAAGAGGATACCCCGCTTGAGCTCATTCGCCGGGTGCACCCCAAGGTGCTGGTCAAGGGCGGCGACTACACCCGCGAGCAGGTGGTCGGCCACGACATCGTCGAGCGGGACGGCGGCGAAGTGCTGCTGGTCGATATCATGCCGGGCTACAGCACGACGCGGCTGGTGCAGAAGTCGCGCCAGCCGCAGCCGACGTAGGTTGTGGCGCGGTGATGAGGCCAAGCTCGTTTACAATGGAGAGCCTGGCTTCGGCGGAAACTCTTTGACTTCCTTTCCGTCAATCTTGCCCGGCACTCCCAAACTTAGCGCCTTTGCGGTATTGGTATTGATCACAAGCTCGAAGGTTTCATCGCCTGGCGTCCAGCAAGCCATGTCCTTCGGAACATTCTCGTTCCTTAAGATGGTCTTCGCGTATTGGCCCGCCATCAAGTAAGCATCCTGGATTTTTGGTCCGTAGCTGATCAGGCCTCCAGCCTCCACAAATTGCCGCCACTGATAGATAGTCGGAATTTCCGCATCTGCTGCACAAGTGATCACTTCGGTCCGGTTGTTGTTAAAAAACGAATCAGCGGTGACGACGACTCCAAGGACATTCTTTCTCTTGAAAAACCGGAATGCGCGTCGGATGCCTCTGATGTTGTTTGTCCGCGCTCGTATGAGTTCAATCTTGTGCCTCTTGGCTCGCGCTGCCAGGGGCTTGTACTGCTTGCGGTTATCTTGTCGCCCCGGGTTGATAAGTACGCCGTATTTTGCGCCAACGGTGGTCGGCGATATGTATCGGTAGAGCAGTGTCAGCCGATCAGGGTCAGTCTCAGATGTTCTTCCCGCTGTTCCGGTCAGGTTCCTTCCAGGGAATTCCAGATCGTCCACCAAGCCAAGCCCAACCGGATCGACGACCGTTGTGAAGACGATCGGCTTGTCTATGCCTGCTTCGTCAGCTGCATTCATCGCTGCAATGGCGGCTTGCGGCCCGCCGGCGGCAATAATGACCCTGATACTGCTGTCATTTACCAACTCATCGGCGTCGTCCTCGAGTTTGCCAATGTCGTCCTCCGCATAGTGACCGGGCCCATTGCTCCCATCGTCCTTGATCTTCACATCGAACGAGGGAAGATCAGCTGCGGCTTGCCGCATATCGTCAACCAGCCTATCGAACACGGTCCTTGTGCCGGTGTGGAGAACTCCGATTGTTTTTGTCGTCACGAGTGGTTTCTTTTTTCGTTTCGGAGTTGCCTTCTTCTTCCTGGACTTCTTAGCCATGACTACGCTCCCTCATGCCCTCGAACCCGACGAACTACCAATAGCTAAAATGAATGCGCCGATCTTGCATCTTCTGTTGCAAGTAAGACATCTTACTCCAAAGATGAATTATCCGCTAGATTAACGATGCATGCCGGCTTGCACTCTGCTCCTCGCATTCTACTGCACGATTGATGCTCTTGCGCGAAGGCGCACTCTGGGTTCGCATTGTCTTCACCCCGAAAACAGAGTTCATTCCGGACAACGCGACAGGGAAAGCGAAGTGATGTCTGACGTAAGGGCCCGTCTGCAGGACAACCGGCTCAAATATCCGCTGTTGAACTCGGAACGGATTTGCTGGCACATCGAAAGCGCCTACACCACCATGTGGACGCGTTGGCAGGACGGCAAGCCGCCGCAGGCGTTCGCCGTGGAACCGGGGCAAGAATCCTGAGGCCGGCGGCGCTATCGCGCGGGTCCGGTTGACAGCGGCGGCATCCCCGGCTTTGTCGGCAATCTTGGGTTCAATGGCAGTGCAGGCGCCTGTGGCGAATGAAATCGAGAGCAGTGCGGACGCCTTTGGCGCGCGCGAGCAGGAGGAGGTGCGCGCATTCTTTGCGCATGCGCGCAGCGGATACTTCGTCGAGGTCGGCGCCAACCATCCGACGTTCGCTTCGCAGACCTGGCATCTGGAGCAGCTCGGCTGGCGCGGCCTATTGGTCGAACCGCAGCCCGATCTGGCGGAAAACCTCCGGAGGAGGCGCTCCGCGCAGGTGTTCGCGGTTGCCTGCTCGTCGCCGGCGAACGCCGGTCAGCGGATGACGCTTCACGTCGCCGGCGCACTGTCGTCGCTGGAGCGCGACCGCATGGCGCCGGGCGCCGAGCTGCAGCGGGTGATCGAGGTGCCGGTGCGCACTCTCGACGACATTCTGGCCGAGGCGCAGGCGCCGGTGCCGCTCGACCTGCTCTCGCTCGACGTCGAAGGGCACGAACTCAAGGTGCTCGAAGGCTTCACCTTCGCGCGCTGGCGGCCGCGGCTTGTGCTGCTGGAGGACCACGTCGGCGACCTCGACAAGCACCGCTTTGTCACCGCCGCCGGCTACAAGCTGATCCGCCGGGTCGAGAACAACGGCTGGTACGTGCCGGCCGATGCGGCGGTCGAGGTGACGCCGGCGCAGCGCTGGGAGATCGTGCGCAAGTATTATCTGGCGCTGCCGTTCCGCGTGCTGCGCAATGCCTCGCGGCGGCTGCGCCAGCCGTTCAAGGACCGGCTGCGCGAGCGACGCAAAGGCTAAGCGGGCGTTAACGCCGCAGACCTAATATCCGTCGCAAACCGGCGGACATCTGATGACCATCCTCGGCCCTGCAGCATCGACGTCCGCCGCCACCACCGGCGCGTTGCGGCTCGCGCCGGGGCTGTTTGCGATCACGCTGTTCGTCTCGGCGCTGCTCCTGTTCGTGGTGCAGCCGATGTTCACCAAGATGGTGCTGCCGCGCCTCGGCGGCGCGCCGGCGGTGTGGTCGGTGGCGATGGTGTTCTTTCAGGTGGCGCTGCTCGTGGGCTACGCCTACGCCCATCTCGTCGTCCGCCGGCTGCCGCCCTGGGGGGGCGCGCTGGTGCATCTCGGCGTGCTGGCGCTCGCCGCGCTGACGCTGCCGATCGGGATCGCTCACTCGTTCGACGTGCCGCCGACGTCGCATGTCGCGCTCTGGCTGATGGGTCTGCTTGCGGTCTCGGTCGGGCTGCCGTTCGCGGCGCTGTCGGCCAGCGCGCCGCTGCTGCAGGGCTGGTTCGCGGCGAGCGGTCACCCCAAGGCGGACAATCCCTACGTCCTTTATGCCGCGTCGAACCTCGGCTCGTTCGCCGCTCTCATTGCCTATCCGGTCGTGGTCGAACCGATGCTGCCGCTGGCCGACCAGTCGCGGCTGTGGTCGGTCGGGTTTGCCGCCTTCGCCATGCTGATCGCTGCCGCGAGCCTGTTCGTCGCCAACCGCCCGGGCATTGTCGCCGCGAAGGCCGCGGCCGCGCCGGTTTCGATACGCGATCGCCTCTTCTGGTGCGCGCTGGCGGCCATTCCGTCCGGGCTCGTCATCGCTGTGACGTCCTACATCAGCACCGACATCGCAGCCGCGCCTTTCCTCTGGATGGTGCCGCTCGCGCTCTACCTGCTCACCTTCGTGGCGGTGTTCCGCGACCGGCCGTGGATTCCGCAGCCCATGGTGGTCTTGCTGGTGCCGATCCTGATGGCGCCGCTCGCCATCGGGCTGCTCGGCGGCGGTGACAAGCGGTTCTGGTTCGCCATGATCGTCGTCAATCTGGCGGCGTTCCTGCTGCTCGCGCTGCTGTGCCACCGCGAGCTCTATGAGCGACGGCCGGCACCGGCGCGGCTCACGGAATTCTACCTCTGGGTCTCGCTCGGCGGCGTGATCGGCGGCATCTTTGCCGCGCTCATCGCGCCTTCCGTCTTCAACCGGGTCTACGAATATCCCGTCCTGCTGCTCGCGGCCCTGCTGGCAATGCCCGGCATGTTTGCCGGCGGCCCGCGCCGCTTCCTGGCGGAAGCCGGTCCGGTGCTCGGCGTCGCCGCGCTTGCCATTGCCGCACAGCTAGCGTTCGGCATTGCGCTGCCCGAAGCCGCACAACTGCCGTTCCAGGTCGCGCTGGTGGCGCTCGCGGCCCTCATGCTGTTCCAGCGTCACCGTCCGGCGCGCTTCTTTGCTCTGGCCGCGCTCGCTTTCGTCGTCACCGCCCTGTGGCAGCCGGGCTTCAGCCACGTTACGTCGGTGCGCAGCTTCTTCGGCCTTCATCAGGTGGTCGAGACTGGCGATGGCCGCCATCGGCTGCTTTACCACGGCACCACGCTGCACGGCGCTGAGCGCATTTCTTCCGCCAGCGGCGAAACCTCCACCCCCGAACCCCTGACGTACTATTATTTTGGCGGCCCGATTTCCGAAGGCATCAAGGCGGTGCGCGACGCGCACGGCGGCAGGCTGCGCGACGTCGCGGTCGTGGGGCTCGGTGCCGGCAGCCTGGCGTGCCATCGCCGCGGCGACGAGGAATGGACATTCTTCGAGATCGATCCCGACGTGGTCCGCATCGCTCGCGATCCGCGCTATTTCGGGTTCCTGTCGTCTTGCGGCGCGCAAGCCCGCGTCGTTTTGGGAGATGCCCGGCTCACGCTCGCCGCATCGCCCAGGCGCTACGATCTAATCGTCCTCGACGCCTTCTCTTCCGACGTCATCCCGGTCCATCTGCTGACACGCGAGGCGCTGGCCGGCTACTTCGCGCATCTCAATCCCGGCGGGGCGCTGATCCTGCACATTTCCAACCGTCATATGGAACTGGCGCGCGTCGTCGGCGCGGTGGGCGCCACTGAACGGCTCGTGACCTACGCGAAGGAGGACCGCCGCCCCGACGCCGTGCCGAACGACTTCAAGATGAACGCCATCGTGGCCGCGCTCGCGCGCGATCCAAAGGACCTCGGCGAACTGACGCGAAACCCGGACTGGCGCGAGATCAAGCCCGACCCGCGCGTCGCGCCCTGGACCGATGATTATTCCAACATCCTGGGCGCGATCGTTCGCAAGAAGCTCGGCTTGTAGTCGCGGTCGCGCGCTACCGGGGCGATGGAACGAGTGCAGCCACCGGTTGCCTCGGTCCGCGAAGCGGAAAAGTGCGAGCGCGCCGAGACCCTCGCCACCACTGCCTTTCTCACGTGTCGCGGTGCGTGGTCCGCTCGTGACGGTCGTGGAGAAACCTGGCGAGTTGCTCGCGCAGCATCTCGTCGCGTTCATCGTGATGCCCCAACACGACCGCGCACTCGAATATCCGTTCCTGATCGGCTTGTGCGAGATCGCTCCAGGTTGCGATCACCGCCCGGCCGAGGGCCTGCGCAAACCGCTCCTCCTGCGAATCGCCCGCATCGTTGCGCGGTTCGGCGGCACTGAGCGCCTCGCTCTTACCGGCATAGTCGATTGCGCCGTCACGCCCGGTGAGTTCCGGCGCGTGGGCAAAGGTTGCGTTGGCTGTGCGCTGGTTTGAGCTCATGGCAATCGCCCCATGCGTTGATCCAGAATTAAGCGCAACGTTCCGGCCCGCGATGCGGTTCCAGGGGAGGGGCAGGCTGTTTCGACCGCCTTGTCGATTTCGTGGCGCGCCGCTCTCAGAAAATGTTGCCCTAGGGCCGGCGCAGCGGCTCGCCCGGCGGGGGCGACCAAGCCTGCATCTCCTCGTAGCGCTTGGCGTAACGGTAGAACGTACCCTCGAAATTGCCAAGCGCGATCACGAAGCCGGCCCAGCCGTCGCGATAGCCGCGCTTGATGACATAGTGTTTGATGAACGCCCAAATACCGTGGCCGAGCGCGCCGCCCATCGACATCCGCTTGCCGGCGAGCTTCTGCG
>JBFXEX010000044.1:0-40549 GCA_050179645.1 Xanthobacteraceae bacterium
TTTGTGATCCTGCTGGATACCGTCTTGCGCCAGACGGTGTTCTGGCGCGCGACGCTCGGCGCAGTGATCCTGCTGCTGGTGCTGGTGTTCCCGGCCGGCATCGTCGGCACGCTTGCCAAGTGGATCGGCAGCGGCAAGCGTAGCGACGCGGTGCCGCGATGAACGTGCTGTCGATCCGCTCGCTGCGCAAGGCGTTCGGTGGGGTCCGGGCCGTCGACGATGTCAGCTTCGAGGTCGAGCAGGGCAAGTTCTTGGCGCTGATCGGCCCGAACGGCGCCGGCAAGTCCACCTGCTTCAACATGATCAACGGCCAGCTTGCGCCGGACGGCGGCGAAATCCGGCTCGCCGAGCACAGCATCGTCGGCCTCAAGCCGCGCGACATCTGGCGGCTCGGCGTCGGCCGGACGTTTCAGGTGGCGGCGACGTTCGGCTCGATGACCGTGGTGGAAAACGTACAGCTCGCACTGGCAAGCTTCCACGGCGAAACCTTCCAGTTCGTCACGACGTTCACCCGCCGGCACCGCGAACGTGCGCTCGAACTGCTCACCCAGGTCGGCATGGCGGACGAGGCAGACCGTGCGTGCAAAGAACTCGCCTATGGCGACGTCAAGCGCGTCGAACTGGCGATCGCGCTTGCCAACGATCCGCGCCTCCTCCTGATGGACGAGCCGACCGCCGGCATGGCGCCGCGCGAGCGCAACGACCTGATCGCGCTGACCAAGCGGCTGGTGGTCGAGCGCGGCATTTCGGTGCTGTTCACCGAGCATTCGATGGACGTGGTGTTTGCCTATGCGGACCATATCATCGTGCTGGCGCGCGGCATGCTGATCGCGTCGGGCGACGCCGCCGCGATCCGCGACAATCCGCAGGTGCAGGAGGTCTATCTCGGCACCGGCAAGACGACATCCCGCCGGGGCGACGCGCCATGAGCGAGCCGATGCTCGAAGTGAACGGCCTCAAGGCGTGGTACGGCGCCGCGCAGATCCTGTTCGACCTGACATTCCAGGTCGGACACGGCGAGGTGGTCGCGCTGATGGGCCGCAACGGCGCCGGCAAGTCGACCACCATCAAGACGCTGATGGCGATGATCGCGCGCCGCGCCGGCACCGTGCGTTTCCTGGGCGAGGACATTTCGCGTCTGAAGGCGTTCGAGATCGCCCGCCGCGGGCTGGGCTTCGTACCGGAGGATCGCCGCATCTTCTCGGGGCTGACCGTGATGGAGAATCTCGATATCGGGTCGCAACCGGCGCGGCAGTTTCCCGACGGCCGGCCCGCGCCGTCGTGGACGCCCGAGAAACTGTTCGCACTGTTTCCCAACCTCGGCCGCATGACCGACCGTCTCGGCGCGCACATGAGCGGCGGCGAACAGCAGATGCTGACGGTGGCGCGCACGCTGATGGGCAACCCGCTGCTGGTGCTGCTCGACGAACCATCCGAAGGCGTTGCGCCGGTGATCGTCGAGGAGATGGCCGCGACCATCATCGATCTGAAGAAGGAAGGATTGTCTGTACTGCTGTCGGAGCAGAACATCCACTTCGCCGAGCTCGTCTCCGACCGGGTTTATGTTCTGGAGAAGGGCCAGATGCAGTGGCAGGGCCGCATGTCAGAATTGGCCGGTGACATCAGTGTCCAGCGCAGCTTCCTTTCGATGTGAGTGACGAGAAAAATCGTCGCCATGCACACGGTATAACCCTCTCCCCTTGCGGGAGAGGGTGGTTCCGAGCGAAGCGAGGAACCGGGTGAGGGGCACTTCGTCCGCCCGCTCGCGCCCTCACCGGCTCGCGCCTAACGGCGCTCGCCACCCTCTCCCGCAAGGGGAGAGGGTCACGGAGCAAGTGGCGAGATCGCCAATCACTTCACGGCACGCTGCAAAATCGCGCGCAGGCGCTGCGGCGTTACCGGCAGTTGCGTGATCGCCCCCGGAACGCCGATGGCGTCGTCAATGGCGGAGGCGATCGCCGCCCCGACCGCATTGGCGCCGCCTTCGCCCGCGCCTTTCAGCCCAAGCGGATTGAGCGGGCTCGGCGCATCCTCGGTAATAAGCACGTCGATCGAGGGCACCTCGCGCACGGTCGGCATCAGATAGTCGGCGAAGTTCACCGACAACGGCTCGCCGCGGTCGTCGTAGAGAAACTCTTCGAGCAGTGCGCCGCCCAGGCCCTGCGCGAAGCCGCCGGCGATCTGGCCCTCGACCAGCATCGGATTGACGGCGCGGCCGACGTCGTAGGCCACGAGATAGCGCTCGATGGCAACGCCGCCGGTTTCGCGGTCCACGCGCACGACGGCGACATGGATGCCGTACGGGTAGTTCATGTGATCGGTGTAGAACCAGCCATCGGCGGAGAGCCCGGGCGTGCGGTCGCCGCGCAGCCGCGAGGCCGGTTCGAGCGCACGCGCGACCTCGCCGAGCGTCATCGACGGCCCCGAGGGGTTGCCCCTGCGTGTCACCTTACCGTTCACGATATCGAGCGCGTCGGCGGGCTGTTGTAATAGCTCCGCGGCCACCTCAATCGCCTTGCGGCGCACCTCCATCGCGGCAAGCCGCGTTGCTTCGCCGGTCATGACCGTGACGCGCGACGCGAACGCGCCCTGCCCGAACGGAATGCGGTCAGTGCGGCCGTGCACCACGCGAACACGCGCATAGTCGACGCCGAGCGCATCGGCGCAGATCTGCGCCACGACGGTCTCGACCCCCTGCCCGACCGACGCTGCCCCGGTCACGACCTCGACGCGGCCGGCGCTGTCGACCGAGAGATGCACGCCATCGAACGGGCCGAGCCCGCTCTTCTCGACGAAGATCGCCAGCCCCGTGCCGACAAACTCACCGGCGTCGCGGCGCCGGCGGAGATCGCGCTGCAGATCGTCCCATTTGAGCGCGTCGAGCGCCTTATCGAGCAGGCCGGCATAGTCGCCGGAGTCGAGCACGACATCGGTGCCGAGCGTGGCCAGCGGCCGGGCGAACGGCATCTCGCTCTTGGCGATCAGATTGCGGCGACGCACCTCGATACGGTCAAGCCCGAGCCGCTGCGCGACCGCGTCCATCAGCCGTTCGCGCACGAAGGTGCTCTCGTAGCGGCCGGGCGCCCGGTAGGTGCCGCCGGGCGTTTTGTTGGTCAGCCGGACATGACCGGTCGCTCGATACGCCGGAACTTGGTACGGCCCCGGCAGCATGGCAGCCGCCAGATCGGGCACCGTGGCCGCGTGGGTACGCACGTAGCCGCCCTGATCGTGGAAGAATTCATTTTCGATACCGAGGATGCGGCCGTTCGCATCGACCGCGGCGCGGACCCTATGATGCTGCTGGCGCGAATGATTGGCGGCGATCAGGTGCTCGCGCCGGTCCTCGATCCATTTCACCGGGCGGCCGAAACGCAGCGCCGCGGCGCAGACCAGCACGTCCTCGGGATACAGCTCGCCGCGGATGCCGAAGCCGCCGCCGACATGGCCCTCGAACAGGTGCACCGTCGAGGGATCGCGGCCGAGCATGCGGGCGATGTTGTCGCGGTTCCAGTGCGGCACCTTGGCGGCGCCGTGCATCTCAAGCACATCGTTGGCGGCGTCGTAGCGCGCGATCGCGCCGCGCGTTTCCATCGGCACGCCGGAGTGCCGTCCGATCCGCAAATCAAGTTCGACCACCGCATGCGCCGCGCCGAACGCGCCCGCGAGATCGCCATAGGACTTCTCGACCACCGCAGGCTCGGTCGAGCGGCCCTCGGCGAACTCTCCGGGCGTCGCGCACGCATCGAGTACCGGCGGCAGTTCGTCGATTTCGACCGCGACAAGGTCGGCGGCATCTTCGGCCAGATATGGGTCGGAGGCGAACACGACCGCCACCGGCTCGCCGACATAGCGCACGCGCTTGCGCGCCAGGATGGTCTGGCGGTAATGCGACAGCGCTTCGAGCTTGGTCAGCCGGAAATCGATCGGTGGAATGTCGGCAACGTCGTCGAAGGTCCACACCGCCATGACGCCCGGCAACGCCAGCGCCGTGCTCGCATCGATCGAGACGATCCGGCCATGCGCATGAGTTGAGCGCACCACCCGCATGTGCAGCATGCGTGGAAACACGACGTCGGCGGCAAACCGGCCACGGCCCATCACCAGCGGGCGATCCTCGAGACGAGGGACCGAGCGGCCGACGAAGCTCATGGAGCGCCCTTCACGTTGCGCGCCACTCCCTCCACGTCATGCCCGGCCTTGAGCCGGGCATCCACGTCTTCCTTGTTAGCTGGAAATAGAAAGGGAGGCGTGGATGGCCGGGACAAGCCCGGCCATGACGATGTGGAAAGATGCTGCATTTGCACTGCGGCCCTCACAGTCTCGCGCCGGCCGCGCGCAGCGCCGCGCGGATGCGCTGCGGCGTCGCGGGGAATTCGTCGATCGACACGCCGAATGGCGACAGCGCATCGTTGATGGCGTTCACGACCGCGGCCGGTGCACCGATCGCGCCTCCCTCGCCCAGCCCTTTGGCCTGGGTGATGGAGGCCTCGGTCCAGGTCTCCAGATGATGGATGTCGATCGGCGGCATCTCGCGGCAAGTTGGCGGCAGGTAGTCGGCCAGCGTGGCGGTGAGAATATTGCCGGTGTCGTCGTAGACGATCTCCTCGAGCAACGCATTGCCGATGCCCTGCGCGACACCGCCGTGGATCTGGCCATCGACGATCATCGGATTGATCAAACGGCCGGCATCCTCCGCCACCAGGAAACGCTCGATGCGCACGCCACCGGTCTCGACGTCGACCTCGACTTCCGCGATATGGCAGGCGTTGGAGAACGTGCCGGCCGGATCATACGTGGCGCTCTCGGACAGGCCGGGCTCAATGTCGCCGCCGAGCCGGTGGGTCTGGTGATATGCGACGCGCGCCAGCGTCGCCACTTCAATCGCCCGGTCGGTGCCGGCGACCCGCGCCATCTCGGCTTCGAGTACGATGTCATCGGCCGAGGCTTCAAGCAGGACGCTCGCGATGCGGATCAGCTTGGCGCGCACCTTGCGCGCCGCCATCAGGGTGGCGCCGCCGGCAATCACCAGCGACCGGCTGGCGAAGGTGCCCCAGCCGTAGGGCGTGCGGTCGGTGTCGCCATGCACGATCTTGATACGATTCGGCGTGGTGCCGAGTTCGTCGGCGATGATCTGCGAGAGCGTGGTGCGCAGCCCCTGGCCGTGCGGCGATGCACCGATGCGCGCCTCGATGAAGCCGGAGGGGTCCATGGCGAGTTCGACGGTCTCCCAGCCCGGCGTCACCTCCATGCCGCGCGCCGCGAACGCGGGCGTGCCGTAGCCGGTGCGCTCCGAGAACGTCGCGATCCCAAGGCCGAGATGCCGGCCTCCGGTTCGCGCCGCCGCCTGACGCACACGGAAGGCGGGGAGGTCGGCGGCGTCGACCGCCTTCTCCATGGTCTCGACGTAGGTTGCCTCGTCGAACACGAGGCCCATCGCCGAGGTGTAGGGAAAGGTGCGGATCAGATTGCGCCGTCGGATCTCGACCGAATCGATGCCGAAAGCGGCTGCGGCCTTGTCCATCAGCCGCTCGATGGTGAACGTGATCACCGGACGGGAGACTCCGCGATACGGCGCCATCGGACAGGTGTTCGTCAGAACGCCGCGAGACAGGCAGGCATATTCGCGCACGTCGTACGGCCCCGGCATCTCCGCCATCGCCATCAACGGTTCGACGCCGCAGGTGGTCGGGTAGCACGAATAGGCGCCGATATTCGCCAGAATGTCGGTCGAAAGCGCGAGCAGCTTGGCGTCGGCGTCGAACGCGCCTTCAAGCGAGACATATTGGTCGCGGCTGTGGAAGCAGGCGACGAGATTCTCGCGCCTGTCCTCCGTCCACGCCACCGACGTCTTGAGCTTGCGCGCGAGCCACGTCACCAGCACGAACTCGGGGGCGAGGGACATCTTCTGGCCGAAGCCCCCGCCGACATCGGGCGCGATCACCCGCAGCTCGGATTCCGGCATGCCGATCAGCTCGGCGATGATGGTGCGCATGGCATGTGGCATCTGCGTCGCGCAATGCAGCGTCACCCGCCGGCTCGTCGGATCCCAGGCGGCATGCGCGGCGCGCGGCTCGAGCGGCAGCGCATTCTGCCGCCGCGAGCGGATGTCGACCTTGATGCGTCGCGCCGCGCCCGCAACCTTGGCGTCGAAGCCCGGCGTCTTGACGCGCCCTTCGACGATGACATTGTCTGCCGCCTCGACGTGCACGACCGCGGCGCCCGGCGCGACGCCGTCGCGCGCATCGACAACCGGCGACGTCTGCTCGACCTCAACCTCGATGCGCTCCGCGATGTCCTCGGCTTGCTCCCGGCTCGGCGCCAGCACCGCGGCGATCGGTTCTCCGACAAACCGCACCACGCCGTTTGCCAGGATCGGCTGGGCCACCGGGATGTAGTTAAATTTGTGCAGCATCGGCCGGATCGGTTTGATGCCGGCGACGTCGGCAGCGGTCACCAGGCGTGCGCCTTCTGGCGAGGTGAGGCGGACGATCTTTCCGGCCGCGACCGAGCTGCGCACGAACCGCACCCACAGCGCCGCTGGCAGGTCGCCGGTGAACCGGCCCTGGCCGGTGACCAGTGTGGGGTCCTCAACCCGCCGGATCGAGCGCCCGACCCACCCGCCCCTGCCGTTGGATTGCCCGACCATCGATCCCGCGCTCCGTCAGGGCAGCCGCCGGAACACGCGGCGGGGATTGGTGTCCGCGATCGCCTCGATCGCGCCCTCGGGTAGTCCGGCGGACTTGAGCAGCGCGAGCGGCTCCATGTCGGCCGGAGGGAACGAATAGTCGGTGCCGAGCACGACATTGTCGAGCCCGGCGACGTCAATCAGGAAGCGCAGAGCCTTCGGCGCATGCACGATGCTGTCGTAGATCATGCGCGGCGCGTAAGCCGAAGGTGTCTGCGCCGCCACGTCCCCCTGCGCGGCCCGGTCCATGCGGCGGTGCATGATGTCGAAGCGGCCGGCGAGATAAGGATAAGCGCCGCCGCCGTGTGACAGAACGAGTTTGAGACCGGGGAAGCGGTCGAGCACGCCGGTCATCAAGAGCGAGCCGACACCCAACGTGGTGTCGAAGGTGTACTGCGCCACTTGTGCGAGGCCGAATTTCGCCGCCCGCGGCGCCGAGCCAACCAGCACCGGGTGGATGAGCACCGGCAGTTCGAGCGATTCGGCCTTGGCCCAGAACGGATCGAGCGAGCACTCGCCGATGTTCACGTTCTCGATGTTCGACGAGATGATCACGCCGCAGGCGCCGATTGCGGCGGCACGTTCGAGTTCGTCGGCGGCAGCCTGCGCATTCGTCAGCGGCACCGAGCCGATCCAGGCGAAGCGGTCCTTGTGATCGGCACACCATTCGGCAAGCGTATCGTTGAGCATGCGGTGCCAAACGGCGCAGGCCTCAAGCGGAAGCCCGTAGCCGAAAATGTCCGGCCAGGTGCCGACGATCTGCAGGTCGATGCCCTGCTGGTCAAGCCAGGCCTTGCGCTCAGCCACCGGCTCGACGAGCCGCGGAAAAAACGGCCGCACCTTGAAGCCGTAGTCGAACCGCAGCGCGGGCGTTGGCGCGTCGGAACGCAAAAGCTCGACGCCGACATCCCGGCCGCGCGCCTCGATGGCGGCGATCAACTGCGGCGGCACGTAGTGGGCGTGAACGTCAACGGGCATATGGTCTCTCATTAATGAGCACGAAATTCGTACCACAGTCTCGGTGCGCCCCCCTCCCCCTGCGAAGCGGTGGGGAGGGGTTGGGGGTGGGGGGCATTCTTTTCACAGCCAACACCCCCCACTCCGGCTCGCTTCGCTCGCCGACCCTCCCCACCGCTTCGCGGGGGGAGGGTTACGGCGGCATGACCTCGCGCAGTTTCGCGATCTCATTCGCAAATTCGAATTCGTAGTCGGTTGAACACTGCGCGCTCAGCGGGCGGCACGCATCTCGGCGGCGGCGCTACGCACCGCCTTGATGATGTTTTGATAGCCGGTGCAGCGGCAAAGGTTGGACGACAGCACCTCGAGGATTTCCTCGTCGGAAATCTCCGGATTGGTTTCGATCGCGTTGGTCGCCAGCATCAGGAAGCCGGGCGTGCAGAAGCCGCACTGCAATCCGTGATGGGCAATGAAAGCGCTCTGCAACGGATGCAGATTATCGCCGTCCGCCAGGCCCTCGACGGTGCGGATGCGCTTGCCGTCGGCCTGCACGGCGAACATGAGGCAGGCGCGTACCGCGTCATTATCGAGGATGATGGTGCAGGCGCCGCAAACGCCGTGCTCGCAGCCGATATGCGTCCCGGTCTGTCCGCAGTCGTCGCGGATCGCATCGACGAGCGTGCGTCGCGGCTCGACCCGCACCTCATAGTCCTGGCCATTGATATTGAGCGTGATGTCGACTTTTTCGGTCATGCCGGGGTCCGTGGCTGGCAATGTGGCCGCCACCGTACCGCCCGCCCGCGGGCGCTGTCCACCGGTCCGCAATGGCAGCCCGGCGATGCGGCTGTCGACACGCCGTCAGGCCGACTGCAGCTCCCTGCCGCGGCTCGGCGGCGGCTCCAGCCCGAGATGGTCGCGCAAAGTCGGGCCGGTGTAGTCCGTCCGGTAGAGACCGCGCCGTTGCAGTTCCGGCACGACCTTGTCGACGAAGGCGTCGAACGCACCGGGGAAATAGGGCGGCATGACGACGAAGCCGTCGGCGCGCTCAGCCGTGAACCATTCCTCGAACACGTCGGCGATCCGCTTTGGCGAGCCGCAGACCACCCAGTGCCCGCGCGCCGCGGCAGTGATGTTGTAGAGGTCCCGCAACGTCATCTTTTCGCGGCGGGCCATATCGAGGAGCGTCCGCGAGAACGCCTGACCGCGATCGGTCTTCTCCGGGAAGTCCGGGATCGGACCGTCGAGCGGATAGCCCGAAATATCGTAGCCGATCCGCTGCGATACCAGCGTGAGGGCATTGGTCGGCGTCAGGAAGCTCTGCAACCGGTCCAGCGTCTCCTTGGCCTCGGCGTCGGTATCGCCGACGATCGGCATGACACCGGGCAAAATCGCGACATGCTCGGGACGGCGGCCGTGCTTGATCACCCGCTGCTTGAGGCTGTCATAGGCCGCCTTGGCGGATGCCGGTTCGCCGTTCACCACCGAGAACACGATGTCGGCGGAGCGCGCCGACAGTTCCTGGCCGGGCGGCGAGCCACCCGCCTGGATAATAATCGGGTGCCCCTGCGGGCAGCGCTCGATGTTGAGCGGCCCCTTGACCTGGAAGAAGCGGCCCTTGTGATTGAGCTGCCGCACCTTGCTGGCGTCCAGGAACGTGCCAGTCGAACGGTCGGCGACGATCGCGCCGTCGTCCCAGCAATCCCACAGCCCGCGCACCACATCGACGAACTCGCCCGCAATCTCATAGCGCAGGTCATGCTCATTGAGCCGATCCCGGCCGAAATTGAACGCCGCGGCGGCGTTCGTGCTGGTGACCACATTCCAGCCGGCGCGGCCGCCGCTGATGTGGTCGAGCGACGCAAAGGAACGAGCGACGTTGTACGGCTCGGTGAAGCTCGTGGAGACAGTGGCGCCGAGCCCGATATGCTTCGTCACCATGCTGAGCGCCGACAGGAGCGTCAGCGGCTCGAAACGGTTGAGGAAGGACGGATGGTCGTTGACGTCCATCGCCAGCCCGTCGGAAAGGAAGAGCAGGTCGAATTTGCCGCGTTCGGCGATGCTGGCGATTGATTTCATCACCGGCAGGCTGCAGCCCGAGGTGTAGGCGCCGTCGTAGCGCCAGCCGGCGGAATGATCGCCGGTACCGAGAACGAACACGCCGAGATGCATCTGTCGCCGCGGGGCCGTCATGGCAGTCGTCTCCTCTTCCTGGCGCGCGCTCGTTGCGCCGCGCCTGTCTCATTGGTCGAAGCGCAGATCCCTTTCGCGCACGAGCTTCGCCCATTTATCCATCTCGGTGCGGACCCGCGCCGACAGCGCGTCGGACGTTCCGCCGACGCCTTCGATACCGAGCTTGGCGAAGCTTTCCTTGATGCTTGGCATGGCCAGGACCTCGTTGACCTTGCGATTGATCAAATCGACCGTCGCGGGCGGCGTCTTGGCGGGCGCAAAGAGCCCGAACCAGACCTGGGTCTCGAAGCCGGGGAGCGCCTTTTCGGTGATCGTCGGAATGTCCGGGACGACCGGGGAACGCTTGGGACCGGCAACCCCGAGCATGCGGATGTTGCCGGCCCGCGCATAGCCCAGAGAGGTCGCGACCCCGTCGAAGGTATATTGAACCCGGCCGGCCATCAGGTCGGTCAGCGCCGGGGCGGCGCCGCGGTACGGAATGTGGCTGGCCTTGATGTTGGCCATGGCGTTGAACAACTCGGCGCCCAGATGATTGATGCTGCCGGTGCCGTAGGACGCGTAGCTCAGTTCGCCGGGCTTGCTGCGCCCGAGTGCAATCAGTTCTTCGACCGATTTCGCCGGCAGGCTCGGCGGCACAATCAGGACCAGCGGCGACGTCGTCACTTGCACCACGGGCACGAAGTCGCGCACCGGATCGTAACTGAGCTTCTTATACACACTCGAATTCGTGCCGTGCGTGCTGCCGGTCCCCAGCAGCAAGGTGTAGCCGTCGGGCGCCGAGTTCGCGACCGCGGCAGCGCCAAGGCTGGCGCCCGCTCCGCCGCGGTTCTCGATCACAATTGTCTGGCCGAGTACCTCGCCGAGCTTGGGCGAGATGATCCGCGCCACCTGATCGACGCCGCCGCCCGCCGCAAACGGCACCACGATCTTCACCGGCTGGCTTGGATAACCCTGCGCCTGCGCCGGTGGCGCGCCGACGATTACCAGACAAGCGGCTCCTGCCAGAGCCGCCTGCATCCGCCGCACTACATGTCCCATTGCCATATGCCCTGACCTGCCCTGCTATGGTCGATCCGGCGTAGCATAAATGATACCACACCGGACTGGCACGACGAACGCTTTGCGCAAGTTGACGCGGGCGATTCCGGCATGCCTGACCAGACCGGAACGCCGAAATCCGTAAATCTCCGCTATTGCGACAGGAGGTCCTGCAATCCCCGCGTGCTGGGATGAAACAGCTCGTCGACGGCGACCCGCTGGGCGACGATGCCCTGTGTCACCGCGTGCCCGATCAGTTCCTCCAACACATTGCGATTGGCGTCGACACCGTACGGCAACGGATCGCCGGTGATCTCCATTACGCGGCGGTGCATCTCGTCGACCGCGGTCGGCTTCTCGATCTGGCCGGCCTTGAGCCGCTCAAGATAGACCCGCTTCGCCCGCGCAAACGCGTCGAACACGTCGGCGGCCAAATCCGGGTGAGCGGCCAGCAGTTCGTCCTTGATCACGACCGTATGGTTGATGGGATAGTGACCGCGCTGCCGCAGCGCCGCGAGCCCGGCCTCCAGCCCGTTGGGAATGAGCGGCTTCACGTCGGGCGACTTCACGTCGACACCGATGGCGGCGGCCAACTCGCCCGAAACCAGCATGTCCTCCATCTTCTTGCCGGGCTCGATCGGAACCACGTTGGCGGGCGGCTTGTACTCGGCGACATGCTCGTCGCCCGACAGTACCCAGGTGATCTTGCTCAAATCGACGCCATGCTCGCCCTGCAGCACGCCGCGTGCCCAGACGCCGGTGGTGACCGTATAGCCGCGATTGACGCCGACCCGCTTGCCCTCAAGGTCCTTCGGACGGCTGATGCCCGCTTTGGTGCTGGCCAGGATGGCGCCGTGATGAAACGCGCGCACGATGAAGACCGGGATGGCCGTCATCGGCTTGCCGTGCGCCTTGGCACAGATGTAGGTGGTGATCGCCATTTCGCAGATGTCGAACTCGTTACCGCGGACCATACGGCGGAACGCCGCGATGATCGGCTCGACCTCCTCAAAGTCGAACGCGAAGGTCTTGGGCTTGACGGTGCCGTCCTTCAGCGCCCGGTTGTTGCCCTGCGTGCGGGTGACGGCCTTCAACTTGAGGTCAGCCATTGGATGTTTCTCTCCCGGTCTTTTCAGCAGCAGTCGCACTCGAAATCTTCTGGCACGGCGAGCGCGCCCTTGTACCAGGACGGCGGAAGGTCGTCCTCCACCACCTCGGCGACCGGCTTGAATATCTTGAGATGGTATCGCCGCTCGTCCGACCAGAACGCAATCACGGTTTCGATCGGCGGGCATCCGGGCACCGCGCAGGTGACTTCAGCGACCAGGATCGCGCTTTCCTCCGGCAGTGCGAATCGCCCGCGTACCCATTCCCGAACGCAGTCGAGGGAGGCCGAGCGCTCGGGGCTTTTCCGGGTGAAGGCCAGCATTGCGCGCCTTAGAATGCCTCGTTACTGAGGTGGGACGGCATTATCGGAGAAATGTGGTGGCTGAGAAAGTGCTGGCGGCCGTTCGCGTCGCCCCGAGCAAGACGGAAATCCGCGAATATCCGATGCCGGATGTTCCGCCGGACGGCGCGCTGATGAAGATGGAGGTCGCCGGCATCTGCGGCACCGACGTCAAGCTCTACGCCCACCCGCCGAACGACAAGCCCACCATCATGGGCCACGAGAACATCGGCTTCATCGCCAAGGCCGGGCGCGAATTCACCCAGCGCAAGGGCTTCAAGGAAGGCGACCTCGTCTTCGTCGAGCATTACGTGTCGTGCGGCAAGTGCGAGTGGTGCCACGCCGGCCAGTACCGGCACTGCGAGAACACGAACTGGCGGACCAACCCGGATGCCATCCGCTATGGCTACACCTCGGACGAGAAACCGCCGCACCTGTGGGGCGGGTTTTCGCAATACGTCTACCTGCCGTGGAACGCGGTGGTGCACCGCGTGCCGGACGGGGTGACGCCGGAGCTCGCCGGGCTGGTGACGCCGATGGCGAATGGCGTCGAATGGTCGCTGTTCGACGGCGGCGTCGGCTACGACTCCACCGTGCTGATCCAGGGGCCGGGGCAGCAGGGCCTGTCGCAGACCGTGATCTGCAAGCAGGCCGGCGCCTCGCTGATCATCGTCACCGGCACCTCGAAGGACGCAGCGCGCCTGAAGGTCGCCAAGGAATTGGGCGCCGACTACGTCATCGACGTGCAGAAGGAGGATCCGCTCGCGCGCATCATGGAGATCACCGGCGGCAAGGGCGTCGACGTCTCACTCGACTGCACCGCCGGCGCCGGCACCATCCCGATCCTGCTCGGCATCGAGGCGCTCAAGCGCAAGGGCGGCATCATCGTCGCGCAAGGCGAGATGGCGCAGTTCCCGAACTTCCCGCTGGAGAAGTTCACCGTGAAGTTCATCACCATGAAGAGCGCACGCGGCCACAGCTACCGGGCGTGCGAGCTCGCTTTGCAGCAGCTCGCCTCGAAGCGCTTCCCGCTGGAGAAGATCACCACGCATCGCTTCGGGCTCAACGACGTCGACCTCGCCATCCGCTCGGTCGGCGGCAAGGGCGTGCCTGACGTGATCCACGCCTCGCTGATGCCGTGGGAGTAGCCGCGACGTGATTGCTCGCTCTCGCCACACGACCGGTGCGCTCCCTCCCCCCTTGAGGGGGGGGGTTGGGGGGGGGGGGTGGTTGCAGGGCGCAGTGCTTGTGGCCACCCCCCTCCCTGTCCCTCCCCCACAAGGGGGGAGGGAACGTCGTGGCACGACCGCCGGCCGAACGCGCGCTGCCATGACGGACAAGATCACGATCGCAATTTCGACCGGCGATCCGGCCGGCATCGGGCCGGAGATCAGCCTGAAAGCCGCACGCGATCCGGCGGTGCGGGCGGCGTGCGACCCGGTGATCGTCAGCGACGCGCGCATTCTCGCGCGACACGCCGGTGCCTGCGGTATCGCGACCGAATTGCGGATCGTGCAACACATCGGCGAGGCGAACTGGTCCGGCAATGCGGTGAACGTGCTCGACTGCCCGCAGCCGGACGCTGCAACCATCGGCTTCGGCGGCACGAGCCCGGCAGCGGGCATCGCGTCGCTGGCGTTTGCCCGCACGGCCATCAAGGCGGCGCTCGCGGGCGGCGCGGATGCCGTGGTGGCGGCGCCGCAAAACGAAACCTCGATCGCGCAGGCCGGCATCGCGTTCGACGGATATCCGTCGTTCGTGGCGCGCGAGACCGGCACCGATCCGAACGGCGTCTACCTCATGCTGTGCTTCGGCTCGACCAAGATCGTGCACACCACGCTCCACCGCAGCGTGCGCGACGCGCTGGCGCTGATCACGCGCGAGAACGTGCAACGAACCATCAAGGTCGCCGACCAGACCCTCAAACGTCTCGGCATCACCGCACCCGCAATAGCGGTCGGCGGGCTCAACCCGCACGCCGGCGAAGGCGGACTGTTCGGCCGCGAGGAGATCGACATCATCGGACCGGCCATCGCCGACGCCACGGCGCAGGGCATCAAGGCGAGCGGACCGTTCGGCGCCGACACGATGTTTCACATGAAGGGCATCGACGCCTTCGTCGTCATGCTCCACGACCAGGGGCACATCACCGCCAAACTGCTGTCGCCGAATGCCACCGCCGCAATGACGATCGGCACGCCGGTGCTGTTCTCCTCGGTCGCGCATGGCAGCGCGCACGACATCGCCGGCAAGGGCGTCGCCAGTCCTGCAGCGATGATCGAGGCGGTGCTGCGTCTGTCAAAGGTCGGCCAGCGCGCCGGTTGAGCGTCGACGAGCGCATCTTCCTCCGTTCGCTCCCGCGCAAGCGGGAGAGCTGCCTAGTCAGGCCGTAGTTCTGGGTCCCCGCTTTCGCGGGGACGAACGGAGAATGGAGCTCAGGGCAGCGGCGACGGCATCACCTGCAGCGTTACCAGATACATGCCGGCGCGGGGCGCATCCGGGGCATCGTCCTCTTCCGGCACCTGAACGCCGCGGGTGCCCGACGAGGCCACCGCGGCGTCGCTGAGCGCACTCATCAGCCAGCCCGCGTTGCCCGGCAGCATGTTGCCGCCGCGCGTCCTGGCATCCGCGCCACCGCGCACTGCCTCCTGGATGAAACAGAGGTTGGTCTGCGACACGCCCTTGCGTTCGACCGCCGTGATCACGACGTGCTCGCGGCCGACGCTGTCAGGGGCGTTCTTCTGCCGGTCCCAGGTGGTGATCCACAGTGAGCGCACCAGCCGTCCACCCGGCGGCACCGTGACGGTGCAGTCCTGGCCGAGCTTGTTGATGCCGGCCCGCGCGTCGATGTACGAGAGGTTGAGGTCGACGTCGCGGTTACCGTTGTTGCGCACCGTGATCCGTACCAGATCACAATGAAAGACCGGCTCCGGCAATTTGCGATCGATCGCCTTGCCCTTGAGCTCCTGCTCCGAGAGGGTTTTGAGGTTCGGGCAGGCGCGATGGGGATGATTGTCCGCGCCCGGTGCGACCACGCGTTCGGCCGTAACCTGCAGCGCGTTCCAGGGATTGGTCGGATGGCGCGTCGGGTCGGCGACTTCGGCGAGCCGGACCATGTTGCGCGCGCGGGCGATCTTGTGCAGCGCGTCCGCGACGTGGCCGACGCTCGCACTCGACGCCACCGGATAGGACGGCGTCAACGGGCGGGCTTTGAGTTTGGGAACGTCGCGGCGCGAATCCTCGCGGACCCATTCGCCGTCGGCCGGCAGCAGCCAGACACGGCCGTTACGCACGCGCAACAGCACGTCGGCATGATCCTTGGCGCCGACCCAATCGATCGCCCCCTGCCGCGACCGCGCGGCCTGCACCTTGGCGTCTTCGATCAGCCGCCGCGTATCAGGGTCAAGGTCGTGCGGCGGTGGCTCGGCCACTTTGAGTGCGAACGAGACGCCGGGCGATGCGAGCCGTGCCCACAATACCGGCGGCGGTGACGGCGGTATCCGGCCATCGATCTCGGCGACCGCACTGATCGGATCGGCGCGGCTCACGGTCGCCTGCGCCCACGGCGGGGCGTCCGGCGCGGGAGAGGCCGAGAGCTTGAGGACGGACTTTTCGGTCAGGCCGTGTAGCGCGCCGGCGGGAATCTCCACCGTGTTGCCGCTGAGCGCGACCTGCCAGGCGGCCGGTGGCGGCGCCTTGCCGATGCTCAGCAGCGGCCGGTCGAGCGCGCCGCCGAACGTCGGCATGGCGGGTGGCGCAATCTGCGACCGCTGCATTTCCCGCACGACATGGTGCGCCAGGTCGCGATAGGTGGCGACGCGGCCGCTGCTGTCGGTCAGCGCGCGGTAGAGGAAATAGGTGAACACGCCCACGCGCCGGTCGCTGCCCGTGCCGATCATCGGCCGGTCGAATTCGTCAAAGCTGCGCTCGATCGCCTCGCGCGAACTGTCGACCGCGAAGAACTCGACCAGCGAGCCTTCGTTGGGAGCCGACGGCGTGGTCACGAACCGCGACGACTTGCCGCTGCTGCCGCGGGTCGCAGCGATGGGCGGAACCGGCGGGATCCCGAGCCGCGACGACTCGATCCCCCGCACCGCGAGGCCGTCGAAAACGCCGCGGGTCATCGAGCCGGCGTGGCAGGCATCGAAGATGATCCACACATCGGCGCCCCGCTCGCGAATCTTGTCGAGCGCCGCGCCGATGTCGTCGTCGACGATGCCGTTCTTGACGGTCTGCGCCGCCCGGTCGTAGCCGCCCGCATCGAGCGGCAGCATGACCTGGTCGAGGTTGCCGCGCTCGGAATCCTGGCTGGTGTTGCGCACCGGCTGCTCGGTGCCGTGGCCCGAGTAATAGATCAGCACGAGGTCGCCAGACTTGGCGCGCTGACCCAACGCCGCGAAGGCGGCCAGAATGTTGGCCCGGGTGGGATCGCCGGCGCTCTTCGGGAACTGAGGTCCGGCGGCGAGCCCATCGGCCAGCACGGTCACGTCGGAGAAGCCGCGCTTGCCCAATGCCCGCCACATCAGCGTGACGTCGTTGGCGGGCCCCTTTAGCGGCGTGATCTCCTTGTAGGTATAATTCGACACTCCGATGAGGAGCGCGTGGTTGGCGGCATGGGCAAAGGACGGTGCGCCGGGCGCTGCGAGCAGAGCGGCGAAAACGGCTGCCACGAGCCGGACACGCAAAATGCCGCGCGCTTGTGCAACCGCCAGACAGTCGTTGGCCATGCTACCCTCTTGCCACCACGTGCCGCCCGCCACGCAAATTCATAGCATTAAGTCAGGCCACATCAAGGACACCGCCCAGGACCCGCCCTCATGAGCTTGCTTCGCATCGCGCTGACCTGCATGGGGCTGCTGGCCCTGACGACGGCCGCGCGCGCCGAGACCCGGGTGCTGCTGGTGGGGGTCGCGGCCTATCGCCATCTCGACGAAGGCCAGCACCTATCGGCGCCGCGCAATGACGTGATCGAGATGCGCGATCTGCTGATCAAGCGCGGCGTGAAGCGCCAGAACATCACTATCCTGAGCGATCCCGGCCAGCCGCACAACCGACTGACGGCCGCCGAGCGCGAGCGGCTGCCGACCCGCCGCAACATCATGGCGGCGCTCGACGCGCTGACAAAGAACTCCCAGCGCGGCGATTTCGCCATCGTCTACCTGTCCGGCCACGGCTCGTTCCAGCCCGACCAGCCGGACGGCCCCGACCGCGACGAGGAGGACGGGCTCGACGAGGTGTTCCTGCCCTACGACGTCGCGATCAGTTCGCCCGACGGCCGCGCGACCATCATCACCAACGGCATCGTCGACGACGAGTTCGGCAGGTTCTCTGCCGCGATCCGCGACAAGGGCGTCGATCTGTGGTTCACGCTCGACAGCTGCCACTCCGGCACTGGCATGCGGGCGAGCGGAGAGGCGCGCAACAAGTTCATCGATCCATCAGTGCTTGGCCTCAACGTCGAGCGCGATCTCTCCCGCCGGGCGGATCTTGGCTTCGGCGACAAGACCACGGGCGATCAGGCCTCGCGGTCCGCCGCGTCGGGCCGTGGCAAGGCCGTGTTCTTCTACGCGTCGCAGGCCAGCGAAAAAGCCGCCGAATTGCCGCTGCCGCTCTCGGTGCCGCGCGCCAAGGCGACGTGGCGCTCCGCCTTCACGCACACGATGGTCATGGCGCTGGCCCGCCAGCCGAACCTGTCGTATCGGGAACTGGTCGCCGAGGCCAACGCGCTCATGCGCGAGATGGCCGGCCGGCTGATCACCCAGACCGCCGGGCATGACGGCGATCTCGTCAACGCACCGGTGTTTGGCAGCCGCGCCGGCAACTATTCGCCGCAGCAATGGCCGCTCTACGATGGCGACCGCATCGCCGCCGGCGTCCTGCATGGCCTGGAGAAAGGCGCGATCGTCGCTGTGTTCGCCGATCCCCGCATCCAGGCTTCGCAGGCCAAGGGCCACGCCGAACTGCGCGAGGTGACGGCGACCGAGTCGGTGCTGCGGCCGATCCGCGAATACCCCTGCCCGTTCGTCAACGGCACGCCGGAGTGTCGCGACGGCGGCTCGGACGTGCTCGACGGCGCGCGCTATGTCCGCCTGATCGCTCCGCCGCGCGATTTTGCGCTCGCGGTCTCGTCGCCGCGGCTCGCAAAAGGTACGCCCGCGGAGCGGCAGTCGCTTGCCGTTGAGACGCATGCGGCGATTGCGGGGCCCGATCAGGAGCGCAAAGCCTCGCGGCACCGCTTACGCTTCGACGACAAACATCCCGACCTGATCTGGTGGGTCACGCCGCAGGGCTTCCGGCTCGCGCCTGCCGGGATCGACATCACTACGTTCCAGACCGGTGCGGGCGTGACCGTTCCGGCAATAGCACCCGCCGCCGACATCAGGGCCGCGACCGTGCGGGCCGTCGAGCGCGCCTACCGGGTGGAACGGCTGCGGCGGATGGCGATGCACGACGCGGCCGGTCCGAACGAACCGCAGGTCGAACTCAGCATCAATGCGCGCGACGATGTGACCCGCTCGGCCGATTGCCCTGCCGGCAGCGGCGGCAAGCTCCACACCGCCGACGGACCGCGTGCCCAGCCGTGCTCGCAGGTGATGGTACGCGTCACCAATACCAGCGCGACGCCGCGCTACGTCCATGTCTTTCTGATCGACGGAGACTGGAACATCCGCCAGGTGATGAACCGCCAGTCCAACATCCGCCTCGGCTGCACGTCGGACACCAGCGGCACCGGCGCAATCCTCGCACCGCGGCAGAGCCGCGACTGCGAACTGACCCGCTACGGCCGCGCCACGACGACCAAGGACGATTCCAATGTCGCGAACGTTGCGGGCTACAGCGTGCTGGTCCTCTCGACGCCGGCGCGCCCCGGCATGTCGCCGCCCTCCTTCGACAATATCGACGATCTGAACGACAGCGGCGCGGGTGCGACCCGCGGAGGGTCAGGCCTGTTCGCCTTCGATGACGAACTGACCGGCGAAGCCATCAGCCGGCGGGGGACACGCGCGCCCGCGCCGCCGAGCATCGCGATCGTCGATTGGCAGCTCGACCGCTCCGCGCGCTGACGGGCAGTCCTTTAAAGCCGGATGAAGTCAAATTGAGATGGTTGTCCGTCGTTGCGAGGAGCGTAAGCGACGAAGCAATCCAGTGTTCTTAAGAATCTGGATTGCCTCGCTTCGCTCGCAATGACGCAACGGTGCGTCAAACTCAAATCACTACGATTTAGCTTTCCACCGGCTTGCCGGGAATGCGCCCGACATAGCCGCTGAGCAGAATGAGCCCGCTCTGCCGGTCGCGAAGCGCGAAGACAAACGGCTTGTCGACCACGATCTTTACGGTCCGGCTCTGCATCGACGTCCGGCTCATGGTGATCGCCGTGGTGGCCGCCGCTTCGGTACCTTCCTCGTCCACCCGCAGATAGGTCCGCTGCGCAATTCGCGACAGCGTCTGCGGGACCGAAAACAGCGGCGCGAACGACGTCGGCGACAGGCGGGCGGCGTTCAGGCCGGCGGCATCGAGCGCCTCCAGAATGTCGGCGCCTTCGGCCATGGTGAAGCGCGGCAGCGAAAGATCGACCCGCCCCGAGCTAAAGTCTTCGCCCGTGAGCCAATCGCCAACGTGGGAGAATTCCGCCGCCGTCGCCGGCGTGTCGCTGGTGGTCGCGACCACGAGCCCGAACCGCTCGTTGCGGTACGGCAGGTCGACGGCGACGAACCGGCCGTCCTGCCGATGGCGATAGCTGCCGATCCGCATCATCAGCGGAACGTCGCTCGCGCCGCCGCCGACCAGATGGAACGGCCGCGCCTGAGTCAGCTTGGCGTCAAAGCGATCCTTCCACAGGCCCTTGAAGTACAGGGCATTGACGCCGGCAAGCCCGGTGGCGCGCTGCGGGCCGTCGAACACCTTGCGGATGAAACCCTTGGTCTGGCCGGACACCCACGCGTTGATCTGATTGACGGTCGCGAGCTTCGACAGGTCGTCGATCACGACTTCGGCGCCGTCACGCAGTCTGGCGACCACCGGCGCGTTCGGCTGCGACGCGGGATCGATCACGATCAGGTTCGCCAGCGTGAAGGTCGCCCCCTGCTCTTCCCGCGCCAGGCCGACGTTGCGAAGCTGCGACCGCAGTACCTGCAGATCGCCGGAGGCCGTATCGGAGGCGCCGTCGAGACCGAGGCATTTGTGAATGGCCGCCTGCATCCTGGGGTCGGCGCCCTGCGCCAGCACGGCAAGAATAGCGGTGAGGCTGGCAGGCGAAACGACGATGTTATCACTCCTGCCGCGCGCACCCTGCAGGTGCCCGACCAGCGTGGCATTCAGTCTTGCCTGCGCCGCCAACAGGCCGCCCTTGTCGGCGATCTGGGCGAGGGAAAGTTCTGGCAGTCCTGTCAGCAAGAGCGCACCTGATCCGGCAATGAAGTCGCGTCGACGCATGTGTTCCTCACGGAAGCGATGTTGCCCGACCACCCTCGAACAATCATCGACGCCGATGAGGGCGCGCGTACGGCCCGCTTTGGGCGCATCTGCGGCGGTGAACTTACCAAAAATTTAGAATCGGGCGACAGTTGCCGGCAGCGTGGCGGTTTCGTTCATTCGCTCGCATGATCACATCTGTCGGCAACTTTTCGTGATCATGCTTCAACCGCCGCGCCGCAGGCTGTGTCGACGGCGGTCAACGGGCGTTGGTCTTTACCCAGTCCGCGAACTTGCCGAGGCGGGTGTAGACGCCATGCACGCTTGGGATGCCGCAGCCATCGCCCCAGCTCACGATTCCGATCTGCACCGGCTTGCCGTCCGCACCGGTTGTGATCAATGGCCCGCCGCTGTCGCCCTGGCAGGTGTCCTTGACTTGCTCGGCCCGAGCTGTCGGCGCCGGCTCGCCGGCACAGATCATGCTGTCGGTGATCAGCGTGCCGGAGTTCTTCGTTACAGCGGCCACGATCGCCTCGCGGACGCCCGTCACCTTGTCCTCCGGAATACGGAAACGCCGCTCGACCCCTTCGAGGTCGTCGACGAGATCCCGTGTGCGTTTGGCCAACAGGTTCTTGTTGCAAACACCGCGATCGACCATTTTGATCGAAGCGTGCTGTAAGGTCTCGGCACCCTGGTCAAGTTCGGTCGTGCCCCAGCCCATGATCGTCGCATTGACGCCGGGCGCGGTCAGCTTCGCTTCGTTTTCGGGATCGACCAGACTGATGGACTGGACCTTGAGGCCGGCCCTGGGCGCGCGTGCGAGCTGCAGCAGCGCGACATCGTTCTCGAGATATTCGTCGGTGAATTTCGGGTGACGAAAGATTGCCTTGACGGGAATGCGGTCGCCGTTCTTGAAGTTGTTGGATCCGGCATAGATGTCGATTGCCCTCGGCGGCGCGATCTTGCCGTCGACGGTGACGCAGTGCGCGGCGGTGAGAACCCAGGTCGGCGAGATCAAGGTGCCGCCGCAGAAGTGGCCGTCGAACTCTTGCCCCCGCCTGACGGAGGCGTCGACCATGGAGATCTGGAACGGATAGGCGCCCACCGGCGCCGGCTTGCCGAGAATGACCTTCTGACGGATGAGCTTGTTGTTGACCCGCTCATGGATCAGGTCGAGCGGCGTCTTGGGCGTCTTGGTTTCCTGCGCCACGCCGGGGCTGACTCCGGCAATCGTCGCCGCAACGGCGACAGCGGCAACTCGGTAAACGATAGCTTGGCTCATGGGGGCTTCTCCGCGCCACGGGGCTGGCGCATTTGCGATGGTCTTTGGATGTGCGACCGGCAACGGTCGAAAATGTGGCGGCAAGCCTTCTCAAGCTATGACACTAGCAACCGCCGCTGATGTCCTCCAGCATCTCCATGAAACCCGTACCCAGGCGCACGCCGTACGAAACCGTGGTGTCATCGCCACGGTGGTGAGAGGTCACGCTGACCACCCGGTTGCCGTTGGCGCCTGCCGCGGACCGGCTGAAATTGGCGACCCAGGCGCCGCCGCTCGAACCGCCGGCATTGCGCGGATTGCCGTGCGACAGGGAAAGCATGTCGTCCTCGCCCGTCACCTCGGCGAGCGGGCCGCTGTCCATCTGCACCACCTCGCCGTTGAGGATATCGCCCGGGTACCCGACCTTCGTCGCGCGCCGGTAAGTCTCGGGCAACCAGTTGGCATGCCAGCCGAAATACCCGGTCGCCGACCGGGCCAAGACCCGGATCAGGCCATAGTCGAAACTCCACTGGCTGCCGTCGGTGGCCACCCAGCCGCGCTTGGTCATGACGCAATCGTAACCGTAGTTCGCGGTTGACCGGCCCCTGTTGTATTGCAGCGAAAAAACAAAATCTTCGAACCATTCGCCGGTGGCATCGTCGCGCAAACAGTGCGCGGCGGTGAGTACGACGTTGTAAGTGACAAACTGCCCGGAGCAGACATAGCCGCCGTTCGGCTGCTGATAGAACAACTTGCCGGCCCACTTCAGCGGCACGCCGGCGACATCGCCAGAGACCCTGGCACCGCCCTGACCGGTATCGCGCGAATTGCCGCTCGCCGGACGCCCCGGCTGGACGGGTCCGCTCTTCTTGATCGTGTTCGGATCGACCCGCGGGATCGGCGTGGGCTTGGCGGTACGCATGCGCTCCTGCGACCAGCCCGCCGATTTCCGGCTGCCCGGTGGCGGCGCCTTCTTGGCCACGTTGGCGTTCGGGTCTGTCGGCTGCGGCTGCGCGAGAACGATCGGGCTGTCCAAGGCCACCAGCATCAGGACGATCAGGGCAAGCAAGACAGCGAGGCCGCCAACGGCGGCCATCGAACTCGAACGCATGCGCGTCTCCTCCTCGTGTGCCTCCAGAGGCGTGGGCAGTTAATCGCAAGCTCCATCCCGGGTCCAGATACGTCACGCGCGCAGGCACAGCACGGGGAGTGCAATGTTGCGACCGGCCGCGATGACATGGGATCGTCATCCGCCGGCCGTAGCCTAGTGCGCAGTCTGAAAAGAGCCCGGAGCACGGAGCGGGCCGCCAACATCGTCGTCCGCGCGGGGGAGTGTCCATGAGATTCGTCGCACTGGCCGTCAGCGCCCTTGGCACCATCGTTCTTGCGGTGCTGACCCCCTATCACATCATCTTTGCGCTGCTCGCCGTCCCCTGCGTGGCATTGTTCGTGATCGGCATCTGGGATTTGATCCAGTCGCGTCACAGCATCCGGCGCAACTATCCAATTCTCGCCCACATCCGCTTCGGGCTGGAAAAGATCCGGCCGGAAATCCGGCAATATTTCCTGGAGAGCGAAACCGACGGCACACCGTTCAACCGTTCAAAGCGCGCGGTCGCCTACCAGCGCGCCAAGGGCGCGCTCGACAAGCGGCCGTTCGGCACGCAGCAGGATATCTACCGTGACAATTTCGAATGGATCAATCATTCGATCGTCCCGCAGCACATTGAGAACTCCGACTTTCGCGTGATGGTCGGGGGACCGGCCTGCCGTGCCCCCTACGCGATGTCGCTGTTCAACGTCTCGGCCATGAGCTTCGGCGCCTTGAGCGCCAACGCGATCCGCGCGCTCAACCGCGGTGCCAAGCTCGGCGGCTTCGCGCACGATACCGGCGAAGGCGGCATCAGCCGCTACCACCGCGAGTTCGGCGGCGACCTGATCTGGGAGATCGGCAGCGGCTATTTCGGATGCCGCACCGACGACGGCGTGTTCTGCCCCGACCGCTTCGCCGCACAGGCGCGCGAGCCGCAGGTCAAGATGATCGAGATCAAGCTGTCGCAGGGCGCCAAGCCTGGCCACGGCGGCGTGCTGCCCGGCCCCAAGGTGACGCCGGAGATTTCCGAGGCGCGCGGCGTTCCGATCGGCGTCGACTGCGTTTCGCCCGCGCGCCACTCGGCCTTCGGCACGCCCGTCGAAATGATGCACTTCATCGCGCAATTGCGCGGCCTGTCCGGCGGCAAGCCGGTCGGATTCAAGCTGTGCATCGGCCATCCCTGGGAGTTCATGGCGATCTGCAAAGCGATGCTGGAAACCGGCATCCAACCGGACTTCATCGTTATCGACGGCTCGGAGGGCGGCACCGGCGCTGCCCCGCTCGAGTTCGTCGATCACGTTGGCACTCCGTTGCGCGAAGGCCTGGTGCTCGCGCACAACTGCCTGGTCGGCACGGGGCTGCGGCAATCGATCCGGCTCGGCGCAAGCGGACGGGCGGTAACCGGTTTCGACATTGCGCGACTGATGGCGCTCGGGGCCGACTGGTGCAATGCCGCGCGCGGCTTCATGTTTGCGCTCGGCTGCATCCAGGCACAGACCTGTCATACCGACCGCTGCCCGACCGGTGTCTCGACGCAAGACCCATGGCGGCAGCGGGCGCTGGTCGTCGATGACAAGGCCTCGCGGGTCCATCAGTTTCACCGCAACACGATGGCGGCGCTCGGCGACCTGGTCGGGGCGAGCGGCCTCGCCCATCCGAACGAATTGCAGCCGATGCACATCCTCAAACGGATATCGCCGAGCGAGGTTCAGACCTTCGCCGATGTCTATACCTTCCTCGACCACCGCGAACTGCTGGCCGGGACCGGCAAGCCGCACTATGCAGAGCAGTGGGCACTCGCCGACGCGCTCGCCTTCTCGCCGCTGCCACGCCTGCAGTCGGCGGCCTGATCGCCGCCGATGCGGCGATGGCCCGGCCGCGTCAACTGCGGAAGTGCTTCGAGAGCTTCAGCCCCTGCGCCTGGTAGTTCGACCCGATGCCCTGTCCGTAAAGCGATTTCGGCCGCTCGAGCATCTGCTCGTAGATCAGGCGGCCGACGGTCTGGCCGTGCTCCAGGATGAACGGCACCTCGCGCGAGCGCACCTCCAGGACGGCGCGGGCGCCGCGGCCGCCTGCCCCCGCATAGCCGAACCCGGGATCGAAGAAGCCCGCATAGTGCACGCGGAATTCACCAACCAGCGGATCGAACGGCACCATTTCGGCCGCATAGTCGGGCGGCACCTGCACGGCTTCCTTGGAGGCCAGGATGTAGAACTCGTTCGGATCGAGAATGAGGCTCTTGTCCTTGCGGACGCGGATCGGCTCCCAGAATTCGGCGACATCGTAGCCGGCCCGCCGCTCGACATCGATCAGGCCGGTGTGGCGCTTGGCACGGTAACCAACGACGCCTCCCGACGTTCCGTCGCTGGCCGCCGCCGGCGACAGATCGACGCTTAACGCCACGCCGTTGCTGACATCCGCGTCGTCGTCATCGACCAGCCGCTCGTGGGCATGGACTGCGCGCAGCGCCTCGGCGTCCAGCAGAGCGTTGCCGTGCCGGAAGCGAATCTGCGACAGGCGCGAGCCTTCCCGCACCAGGATCGGAAACGTGCGCGGGCTGACCTCGGCATAGAGCGGCCCGTTGTAGCCGGCGCTGACCTGGTCGAAGCCGCGGGTCTCGTCGGCGATGACGCGCGTGAACACGTCGAGCCGTCCGGTCGAGCTCTTCGGATTGGCGACCGCCGAAATCTCGCGCGGCAACACCAGGCTCTCGATCAGCGGGATGATGTAAACACAGCCGGTTTCGAGCACGGCGCCGTCGGCCAGCGCGATCTCGTGCAGCTTGAGGTCGTCGATGCGCCTGGCGACGGTGGCGCGCGGTCCCGGCAGAAAGCTCGCGCGCACGCGGTAGGCCACCGCGCCGAGCCGCAGGTCGAGGCTCGCGGGCTGGACCTGGTCGGGGGCAAAATCGTAGGTGGCCGGAATGGCGCCGGAGCGGGCGAGCGCCACGATCATGTGATCCGGCAGGATGCCTTTCTGATCGACGGCAAAAAGAAGCGGCAAGGCTGCGATCCCTGATGAACCTGATCGTCTAGCCGATGGCTGACTTGACGGAAAGATATCAGCCGCGCTACAGGGTCTTTATCCCGTGGTGATTTGAGCCGGCCGGCTTGCAAGCCACGTAAAACAAATTGCTAAAAGGCCGGGGACGCGTGAGCCCGGCCGAACATCGTTCTGGCCGGTTTTTTGTGCGCTCAGGGAGTTTCGCATGCCCGCGTCCAAGACTGCATCCAAGACAAGAAAATACCGTCCCGAAACCGAACTTGTGCACGGCGGGACGCTGCGCTCGCAGTTCGGCGAGACATCGGAGGCGCTGTTCCTCACCCAGGGCTACGTCTACGACAGCGCCTTGACCGCCGAGAAGCGCTTCAAGGGCGAGGACAAGGGCTACCAGTATTCGCGCTTCTCCAATCCGACCGTGACCATGTTTGAGCAGCGCATGTGTGCGCTCGAAGGCGCCGAGGCGGCGCGCGCCACCGCGACCGGGATGGCGGCCGTCACCACCGCGCTGATGGGCCAGGTACGGGCCGGCGACCATGTCGTCGCCTCGAAGGCGTTGTTCGGCTCCTGCCTGTACGTGGTCGAGGAGCACCTGCCGCGCTACGGCGTGACCTCGACGATCGTCGACGGCAACAATCTCGACGCGTGGCGTGCCGCGATGCGCCCCAACACCAAGACCTGCTTTCTCGAAAGCCCGACCAACCCGGCGCTCGACGTGCTGGACATCAAGGCGATCGCCGAGATTGCGCATGCGGCCGGCGCCACCCTGGTGGTCGACAACGTGTTCTCGACGCCGCTCTACCAGAAACCGCTCGAACTCGGCGCCGACTGCGTGGTCTATTCGGCGACCAAGCACATCGACGGCCAGGGGCGCTGTCTCGGCGGCGTCATCCTGGGGTCGGAGAAGTTCATCCAGGACAACATCCACAACCTGATCCGGCAGACCGGTCCGTCGATGTCGCCGTTCAACGCCTGGGTCCTGCTCAAAGGCCTGGAGACGCTCTCGGTACGGGTGCAGCGGCAGACCGACACCGCCGCGATTGTCGCGGTCGCGCTCGCCGAGCATCCTAAGATCAAGCGGATGATTTATCCGGGCCATCCCAGCCATCCGCAGGCTGACATCATCCATCGGCAGATGAAGGCGGGATCGACACTGGTGGCGTTCGAGATCGACGGCGGCAAGGCGGCTGCCTTCCGCTTCCAGGATGCGCTCAAGCTGGTCAAGATCAGCAACAACCTGGGCGACGCCAAGAGCCTGATTACCCATCCGGCGACCACCACACATCAGCGCATCACGCCGGCGCAGCGGGCCGAGCTTGGCATCTCGGATGGGCTCGTGCGGCTATCGTGCGGCCTTGAACACGCCGACGATCTGGTCGACGACCTGCTGACCGCGCTGAAGGCGGCTTGACCTCAAGGCGCAGTCTTCGGCGCAGCCGCGGTCGCGACCGGTCGGGTTGCGGCTTCGGCGATCGCGGCGCCAAGCCATTTGGCGACGCAGGCGTAGCTCCAGTCGTTCATGTGCAGCCCGTCCCCGGAGACGAACGTCTCGAACGGCATGCGCTCGACCTGATGCCAGTCGCGCATCAGCTCGAAACGATTGAAGAGGCACACGTGCTCGGCCTTCGCGGCGGTGGCGATCAAGGACACCATGCCCTCGTGATTCGGCTTGGCGAGCACCTTAGGGGCGTATTGCGGGTCGATCAGGACGATATCGGCACCGATCGCCTTGATACGCGCGAGGCCCTCGTGCAGCAACGTGGCACGCGGCAGCACGGCCTTGTCCCGCAGCAGCGAGTTGGTTCCAACCTGCCACAGCACAAGGTCTGGACGTTCGGCCAGCACGTCTTTTTCCAAGCGGGCCAGCATGTCGGCGGCCTCGTCGCCGTTCACGCCGCGGTTCAGCATAATGATTTCCTGACCGGGCAGCCGCGCCGCAAGTTCTTCGGCGAGCCGGCTCGGATAGGACGCCGCCGACGTACTGGCGCCGGCGCCGAACGTCGATGACGACCCCAGCGCCACGATCTTCACCGCCCGGTGATTCGCGAGCTTGCGTGCCACCTTCGCCAGCGGCTGGTCGAACTTGGCCTTGCCGACATCCACGGTGCAGACCGGCGTGCGCGCTGCCGCGGGCCCGGGGATGGGAGCCGCCGGGGATGAGGACAGCGCGACGGGTCCGACCGGCTCTGCCGCTGCCGCACCGACCGTCAAAAGGGTGATCGCCGCCGCCAACGCAATTGACGAACGGCGCTGAAGAAATTTGCGATGCATGGTGATGCTTCTTCGTCCCTGTTGGAGGCGCTTGTTATTGGCGGACCTCAACCTCGGCGGCCTTGTGATGGGCCGGATCAATAACGAGCGTGGCAGAGCCCCGCCCGACGCGGTCGTGTATGCGTCGAACAAGCATTGGGAGCACGTCGGCCCCGCCCCTTATGCGGGTCGTTCGAACCATGCGAAAGTGCGTCTCGGAAGGCATCCAGGTCGATCCGGCGGATGGCGTCGATGGTTCCAATCCACCAGACTACCAAAAATCGCCGCCGCATGCCAATGGGGGCAGCGCGCCAACCAGTGGATAGGCTCGTCGCGCCAGGAGGCGGTCCGGGAAACACCATGTCGCGACTTTGTGTCTCCCCATCCGACGAATTTCTTGCTCCTATCCTATGGACTAGCTTGCTCCCGAAAGGGCAAGAGACGCGATCATGAACGATTCTCAGACCATGTACCGCACCGTGACCCGCGGCATCGAGGTCAAGGTCAGCCCGAAATTCCTGCCGGACCGCTCGTCGCCGGAGAACGGCTATTACTTCTGGGCCTACACCATCACCCTGACCAACCTCGGGCAGGAAACCGTGCAGCTCAAGACCCGCTACTGGCGGATCACCGACGCCCACGGCAAGCTGCAGGAGGTCCGCGGCCCGGGCGTGATCGGCAAGACCCCGGTGCTCAAGCCAGGGGAGGATTTCGAATACACCAGTGGCGTGCCGCTGCCGACCGCCTCGGGCTTCATGACCGGAACCTACGGGATGGTGACGGCCGGCGGCGAGCCGTTCGACATCGACGTCCCGGCATTCTCGCTGGATACGCCGCAGAAGGGCCGGACGCTGAATTAGGGCGTGTACGCATCAGTTCGACGGTTCTTGACGTTCGCTTCCGTCGATTGATCATGACCGCTGCCCCTTAGCGTCGGGACAGCCACTCTGGCAGTGTGAGCTACTTCGCATTCCGATCCTGAAGTTCCTGTTACATCGGCTCTTACGATCAACAGGAGGATCGGGTCATGGCGAAGCAAAACCTTACGCCTGAACAGACTGATGTCTTCAATGACGTGGAGACCAAGCTCACTCGCACATTCGATGAGGCCAGATCCCGGCTGACCGCCGCTGGCTTTCGGAGCGAGGACGACTTCACCTCGTGCACACTCTGCGACTGTGAGGGATTCATCCACCAGCAGGGTACGTCGTTGATCTGCAAGCGCCCAACGTGCCGACACTCGTTTTTCAGACACAACGTCTGGTGACAACGTCAAAGCCTTGAAGATGCGCGTCAACGCCTGTGGCTCGCACCGCAGGATGACCGACAAAGTCCACCGTCGCCGGCAGATCGTTGGCGTGCTTGCCAGTCAGCAGCGAGCACTCGCCGTCGCCGCCTTCGACCTCGTGCGGCTCGATCACGTAGGTCGAACTGCAGAACTCGCAGGTCACGGTGATCTTGCCGTTCTCGACCATGTGGTCGCGATCGTCCTGCGGGAAGCTGCGCAGCATGGTCTCGACCCCGCCGCGCGAGCACGAGCAATGGGCGTTGAGCGCGCTCGCCCGGAACACCCGCACGCCGCGCTGGTGGAACAGCCGGTAGAGCAGCCGTTCGGCCGAGACCGACGGATCAATCAGTTCGACATCCTCGACCGTGCCGATGAGGGTGCGGCCCTCCACCCAGGCGTCGTCCTCGGCAACCGGCTCGGTCTTCATGCCCTCCGGCACGTCGCCAGGGTCAAGATCAGGCTGGCGGGCGCGCTCCGGCGCCAAGGGCAGAAATTGCGCCAGGATGCCGCCGGCCCGCCAGCGATGGCTGGCGCCGTCGGCCCCGGCCGCGATCTCTTCGCCGACTGCGAGCCGCACCCGCGTCGGAATCTGCTCGGAGCGCAGGAAATATTCGTGCGCGGCGTGTTCCAGGTCCTTGCCCTCAAGCGCCACCAGCCCCTGGTAGCGGGCGGTGTCGGGCCCCTGGTCGATGGTCATGGCGAGATGGCCATGGCCGATCAGCCGGCCTGGATCGGCGCGGCCCGCCGCGATCGCAGCAGCGACCTGCTCCTTGTCGAAGCGGGCGAGCGCACGGACGTTGCCGGGAGTCCGGTAATCCACGACCAGCATGCGGACCGGCCCGTCGGTCTGGGTCTGCAGGATGAAGCGGCCCTCGAATTTCAGAACCGAGCCCAGCAGCACGGTGAGGACGATCGCCTCGCCGAGGAGCTTGGCCACCGGGGCCGGGTAATCGTGCCGGGACAGGATGGCGTCGACCGCGGGGCCAAGCCGCACCACGCGGCCGCGCAGGTCGAGCGCCTCGACCTGGAACGGCAGGATGGTGTCATCGGCCGACGTCGCGGCAGGCTCGCGGACCGGGACGGCGAGATCGTGATTGGTCATGGCGCCAAATATAGGAGGCCCGGGCCACGAAGGCACCCCTCCCGGCGCTTCGCGGCAGGGGTACTGCGTACCGCAGAAGCGGGAGCCGCCGGCCCCTCGCCCTGCGAAGCGGGGAGAAGGACGAAGCCCACCGATTGACGCGTCACCGGCCGGCGTGCAGGCACCAGGCGAGAATGCCCTTCTGGGCATGCAGGCGGTTCTCCGCCTCGTCGAACACCACCGACTGCGGCCCATCGATTACTTCGTCGGTGACTTCCTCTCCCCGATGGGCGGGCAGGCAATGCATGAACAGTGCACCGGGCTTGGCGCGCGCCATCAGCCGGGCATTGACCTGGTAGGGCTCCAGCAGGTTGTGCCGGCGCGCGCCGTCGCGGTCGCCCATCGACACCCAGGTGTCGGTGACCACGCAGTCGGCCCCCTTCACGGCCTCGTCCGGATCGGTGCCGATGTGGATCGCCGCTTTCGAGCCCTTGACCCAATCGGTAAGCCACTTCTTCGGTGCGAGCTCCGGCGGGGATGCGACGCGCATCTGGAAATCGAACCGCTCGGCGGCATGCAGCCACGACGCCAGAACGTTGTTGGCGTCCCCGGTCCAGGCGACCGTCCTGCCGCGGATCGGCCCGCGGTGCTCCTCGAACGTCATGACGTCGGCCATGACCTGGCAGGGATGCGAACGCCGGGTCAGGCCATTGATCACCGGCACGGTGGCATGCTCGGCGAGTTCGGCGAGCGCGTCCGGATCGAGAATGCGGATCATGATGGCGTCGACATAGCGCGACAGCACGCGCGCGGTATCGGCGATGGTCTCGCCGCGGCCGAGCTGCATCTCCTGCCCGGTCAGCATGATGACGTCGCCGCCAAGCTGGCGCATGGCGATGTCGAACGACACCCGGGTTCGGGTCGAGGGCTTCTCGAAGATCAGCGCCAGCGTCTTGCCCGCCAGCGGACGGTCGGCGAGCGGGCCCTCGCGCTTGAGCTTTGCCTTCATGGCGCAACTCGACTCGATCATTCCGCGCAGCTCGGCCTTGGGAATGTCGGTCAGGTCGAGGAAGTGACGCACGCCCTTGGCGCTCATCCGGCAGTCCCCTGCGCGCTCCGCCGCGCTGTGGCCAGCCGGGTGCAGGCCCTCTCCAGGCGCCGCACGCCTTCAGCAATCTCCGCCTCGCTGACGATCAGCGGCGGCAGCAGCCGGACCACATTGTCGCCGGCCGCGACCGCCAACACCTTCTCGTCGCGTAACGCATCGACCAGATCGCCGCTCGGCACGACCGCGCGCAAACCGACCAGCAGCCCTTCGCCGCGCACCTCGGCAATCACCGAGGGAAAGCGGTCCTTGATCTCGGCGAGCTTCTGCTTGAGCACGAGCGAGACGCGGCCGACATGGTCGAAGAAGCCGGGCGCCAGCATGACATCGAGCACCGCGTTGCCGGCCGCCATGGCGAGCGGATTGCCACCGAACGTCGAGCCGTGCGTCCCGGCCGTCATCCCCTTGCCGGCCTCTGCGGTGGACAGACAGGCGCCGACCGGAAATCCGCCGCCGAGCGCCTTGGCGAGCGACATGATGTCCGGAGTGACGCCGGTATGCTGGTAGGCGAACAAGCTGCCGGTGCGGCCCATGCCGGTCTGCACCTCGTCGAAGATCAAGAGCAGGCCGTGCTGATCGCAGAGCGACCGCAGCGCGCGCAGGAACTCGGGCGCGACCACCCGCACGCCGCCTTCGCCCATGACCGGCTCGATCAGGATGGCGGCAGTCGCCGGACCGATGGCGCGCTTCACCGCATCGAGGTCGCCCAGCGTCATCTGGTCGAATCCGTCGACCACCGGACCGAAGCCGTCGAGATATTTTTTCTGGCCGCCGGCGGCGAGCGTCGCCAGCGTCCGGCCGTGGAACGCGCCTTCGAACGTGATGATGCGATAGCGCTCCGGCTTGCCGGTCACCGCCTGATACTTGCGCGCCATCTTGATCGCGCATTCCATCGCCTCGGCACCCGAATTGGCGAAGAACACGTAGTCAGCAAAGCTGTGTTCGCACAGCCGGGTCGCCAGCCGTTCGGCTTCCGGGATGCGGAACAGATTGGACACATGGCAAAGCTTCTTGGCCTGTTCGGCGATCGCCTCCACAAGATGCGGATGCGCATGCCCGAGCGCGTTCACCGCCACACCGGAGGTGAAATCCATATAGCGTTCGCCGTCGTTGCCGATGAGCCACACGCCTTCACCGCGCTCGAACGCGAGGTCGACGCGCGCGAAAGTTGGCAGTAGATGCGATGTCTGAGCCTCGCTCATCGCCTTGGCCGTTCCTGCACCGAAATGAAAGTGCCGCCACGACGGGCGGCACGGTTACGGTATTCTATTGCAGCGCACCGTGCTGTCAACACACCCACCAAGCCGTTAACCGGTGTGGCGGTTCAGAAGGCCGCATCGTTCTTGCCGCTCCGCCGACGTGTGGATTCTCCGAACCAAAGCCGCAGTGGATCAATGGCTTGCTCTGTCGTTCGTTTTCGACTTCGTAGAACTTCGTAGAACGAAGGCGCCGTACATCGATGCGACCTCGGATCGGACGCTCGCTGCCCTTTCGCTGCCGAACGCCAGACGGTGCGCTCCGCACAGCGCTTCCAATGGGAGCCAGCAACAGCGACGCGTGGTATCATCAACACGTCGGCGTAATAAGTGTGGACGCAAGCGGCTTCCACATCGGAACATGTGGACGCGCACCGGGCCAGCGCTTGCGCCCGACTCCCGCCATAATATAGTTTTCGATTGTACATTAGACATTTCGTGCGGCGGACTGTCTCTGAGTACATCGTCAGTGGAGTACGCGTCGGGCAACGGTCGTTGCCTCGATCGCGATTGGATTCTGTCGACGCGTTCTGCCGTGACGACTGCCCCGGGGACATGAGGCCATGACTTGGACTGACGAACGCGTCGAGACGCTGAAGAAGCTGTGGGGCGACGGCCTCTCCGCTTCGCAGATCGCGGCAGAGCTCGGCGGGATCACGCGCAATGCGGTGATCGGCAAGGTGCATCGGCTCGGACTTTCCGGCCGCGCGAAATCTCCAACGTCGGCGGCGCCGCGCCCTCGCAAGCCGCGTTCGCAGCACGTGCTCAGAGTTTCGCGACCGGCGATGCGCGGCAACACCGCGCTCGCTCAAGCGTTCGAATATGAAGTCGAAGACGAACCGCAATTGACCGAGAATGTCATTCCGTTAGGTCAGCGCCGGACGTTGCTCGAACTGAACGAAAGCACCTGCCGCTGGCCAATCGGCGATCCCGGCGCCTCGGACTTCTATTTCTGCGGCGGACAGGCGCTGACGGCCGGGCCCTACTGCGTGTACCACTCGCGCATGGCCTATCAGCCAACCAACATGCGGCGCGACCGGCGGCCGTTCCGGGGCTAGAGGTTGTCCCGTTCGAGTGGGATACAGACTCTGTCCCTGCTCTCTCAGAGCATCCGGCTGGTGCCGACTTGGTGCGGACGAAGAAACGAACCTTGCGCTCGTCAGCCCGAGCTACGGCGCGCGTCCGGGCTCGGCCGGCTGGCGGCTTCAAACTGGTCGTCGAGCGCGTAGCCCGAGCCGCGCACGGTCCTGATCGGGTCGTTGTCGTGGCCGCGGTTGAGCGCCTTGCGCAGGCGCCCGACATGCACGTCGACGGTGCGCTCGTCGATATAAATGTCCGAGCCCCAAACGCCGTCGAGTAGTTGCTCGCGCGAGAACACCCGGCCGGGCCGCTCCATCAGAAACTCGAGCAGCCGATATTCGGTCGGTCCGAGGTCGATCGAGCGGCCGGAGCGCGACACCCGCTTCTTTTCACGGTCGACGATGATGTCGCCGAACGACAACACGTCGGCGAGGCGCTCGGGCGCGGCTCGGCGGAGAAGCGCGCCGACGCGGGCGATCAGCTCCGGTACGGAGAACGGCTTGACGACGTAGTGATCGGCGCCAGTCACCAGCCCGCGGATGCGCTCGCTCTCCTCGCCGCGCGCGGTCAGCATGATGATCGGCAGGCTCTTGGTGTCGGGGCGCGCCCGCAACCGGCGGCAGAGCTCGATGCCAGAGAGCCCCGGCAGCATCCAATCCAAAATCAGGAGGTCGGGGAGCTTTTCCTTCAGCCGCAGATCGGCGTCGTCGCCCCGCGCCACCGTCTCGACCTCGTAACCCTCCGCTTCGAGGTTGTAGCGCAGCAACAACGCCAGCGCTTCCTCATCTTCCACGATCAGGATGCGGGCCTTCATTCAGCCTCCTCAATTTCCCACGAGGGCGGCGATCGTCGTGGTGTCGCCCTTCGGTCGCTGGTCGGTGATCGGCCGTCCTTCGATCAGATAATGCACGGTTTCGGCGATGTTCGTCGCGTGGTCGCCCATGCGCTCGATGTTCTTCGAACAAAACATCAGGTGAATGCAGAACGTGATGTTGCGCGGGTCTTCCATCATGTAGGTGATCAGCTCGCGGAACAGCGAGGTGCAGAGCGCGTCGACCTCCTCGTCGCCGCGCCATACCGCCAGCGCCTTGTCGAGATCGTGCGCTGAATAAGCGTCGAGCACCTCCTTGAGCTGCGACAGCACCAGCGCCGCCATGTGCTCGACGCCGCGGATCAGCTTCACAGGATGGAAATCACCGGTCAGCTCCACCCGTTTGCCGATGTTCTTGGCAAGATCGCCGATGCGTTCGAGATCGTTGGCGACGCGCAGCGCGCTGACGACCTCGCGGAGATCAACCGCCATCGGCTGGCGGCGCGCAATGGTCAGCACCGCTTTTTCCTCGATCTCGGCCTGCAGCGCGTCGATGCGCTCGTCGGCCGCGATCACCCGCCGGGCGCGCTCGCCGTCGCGCCTGGTGAGCGCGGCGACCGATTCGGCGATCTGCTTCTCGGCAAGACCACCCATCTCCGCGACCATGCGGTCGAGTTCCTGGAGATCGAGATCGAATGCCTTCGTGGTATGTTCGGTCATCGCCTGGTTTTCCTTCCAGCTCGGGGACAGCGCGGCGCGCGGCTCAGCCGAAGCGGCCCGTGATATAATCCTGCGTCCGGCTGTCCTTGGGCGCCGTAAACATCTTGCTGGTCGAGTCGAACTCGATCAGCTCGCCGAGATACATGAAGGCGGTGAAGTCGGAGACGCGCGCCGCCTGCTGCATATTGTGGGTGACGATCACGATGGTGTAATCGACCTTCAGCTCGTCGATCAGTTCCTCGATCTTCGCCGTCGAGATCGGATCGAGCGCCGAGCAGGGCTCGTCGAACAGGATGACCTCCGGCTTGACCGAAACGGTGCGGGCAATGCACAGCCGCTGCTGTTGTCCGCCGGACAGCGACAGGCCGTTGGCGTTGAGCTTGTCCTTGACCTCCTCCCACAGCGCGGCGCGTCGCAGCGCGTGCTCGACCCGTCCATCGAGCTCCGACTTCGGCAGCTTTTCGTAGAGCCGGATGCCGAAGGCAAGGTTCTCGTAGATCGACATTGGAAACGGCGTCGGCTTCTGGAACACCATGCCGATGCGCGAGCGCAGCAGGTTCAGGTCCCGCTTCGGCGACAGGATGTTCTCGCCGTCGAACATCACCTCGCCGACCGCCCGCTGGTGCGGGTAGAGATCGTACATGCGGTTAAGCACGCGCAGCAGCGTCGACTTTCCGCAGCCCGACGGCCCGATGAAGGCCGTTACCCGGTTCTCGTAGAGCGCGATGTTGATGGCCTTGAGCGCACGGCTGTCTCCGTAGAAGAAATCGAGGTTCTTGATCGAGATCTTCTCGGCCATGTTCGCCGTGTCCTCGCTCGCGTGGGAGGCGATCGGGACGGCGACGCTGGGCTGCGGTTGCGATACGGCGGCAGATACGCTGTTCATGACGATTTCCTCGATGAGGACAAGGCGCGCGCGGTGATCGAGAGCGCGAGCACGGTGAAGGTGATGATGAGCGCCCCCGTCCAGGCCAGGCTTTGCCAGTCCTTGTACGGGGAAAGCGCAAACTGGAAGATGATCACCGGGAGGCTTGCCATCGGCGCACCCAGATTGGTCGACCAGAACTGGTTGTTGAGTGCGGTGAACAGCAGCGGCGCGGTTTCGCCGCTGATGCGGGCGATCGCCAGCAGCACGCCGGTGATGATGCCGGCCTGCGCCGCCCGGTAGGCGACCCGCATGATCATCAGCGAGCGCGGCAACCCGATCGACGCCGCCGCCTCGCGCAACTGGTCGGGCACCAGGATCAGCATGTCCTCGGTGGTGCGAACTACGACCGGCACCACGATCACCGCCAGCGCCACCGCGCCAGCGATGCCGGAGAAGTGGCCGAGCGGCGCGACCATGACCTCGTAGATGAACAGGCCGATCACGATCGACGGCGCGCTGAGCAGGATGTCGTTGATGAAGCGGACCACCGAGGTCAGCCACTCGTGCCGGCCATACTCGGCCATATAGGTGCCGGCCAGCATTCCGATTGGCGTCCCGATCACCACACCGAGGACCGTCAGGATCAGGCTGCCGACAATGGCATTGAGCAGGCCGCCGGACGAGCCCGGAGGCGGCGTCATTTCGGTGAACACCCGCAGCGATAGTCCGCTGAAACCTTCCCACAGCAAGGCCCCGAGGACGAGGACGAGCCAGCCGAGCCCGAACAAGGTGGCCGCCAGAGACAGCCCCTGCATGAAGAGGTTGCGGCGCCGGCGGCGTGCGTAGAGCGGGTTCATGGCGTTTATCCGATCCGGCGTTCGATGCGCATCAGCATGTAGCGCGCGATCGCGAGCACGATGAAGGTGATCACGAACAGGATGAGGCCGAGCGCGATCAGCGACGAGGTGTAGAGGTCGCCGACCGCCTCGGTGAATTCGTTGGCGATGGTCGCCGAGATGGTGGTGCCCGGCGCCAGCAGCGAGGCCGAAATCTTGTGGGCGTTGCCGACCACGAAAGTCACCGCCATCGTTTCGCCCAGAGCGCGGCCAAGTCCCAGCATCACGCCGCCGATGACGCCGACGCGGGTGTAGGGCAGCACGACATTGCGCACCACCTCCCAGGTGGTGCAGCCGACGCCGTAGGCCGCCTCCTTGAGCACCGGCGGCACCGCGTCGAACACGTCTCGCGAGATCGAGGTGATGAACGGCAGCACCATGATGGCCAGGATCAGACCGGCAGTGAGCATTCCGATGCCATAGGGCGGCCCGGCGAACAGGGTCGACAGCACCGGAACATCGCCGAAGACCCGGATCAGGAACGGCTGCAGGGTCTCCTGCAGGAAGGGCGCGAACACGAACAGGCCCCAGATGCCGTAAATGATGCTCGGGATGCCGGCGAGCAGTTCGACCGCGATGCCGATCGGCCGCCGCAGGAACATCGGGCAAAGCTCGGTGAGGAACATCGCGATCAGAAGGCCGATCGGCACCGCAATTACCATCGCGATCAGCGAGGTGACGATGGTGCCGTAGATCGGCGCCAGCGCGCCGAATTTCTCGGTCACCGGATTCCAGCTCTGCGAGACCAGAAACTCGAAGCCGAATTCCCGCAAGGCCGGCCAGCCGCCGATGAACAGCGACACCATCACGCCGCCCAGCAGAAGCAGGACACCGATTGCACAGGTTCGGGTCAGCGCGCGGAAAAGAACGTCACCCAACCGCATTCGGTTGAGCGCGCGCGCGCGGCTGGCGACGGCATCGGCAGGCAGGGCATGTCCCGGCAACACAGCGTCAGTCATAGCGTGATTCCACCGTAATGTCCCGCGGGATATCGAGAGGCGACTGGGAAGCGGCAATCTGCGAGGGCCGCTCACGACGAGCTTCGAGTGAAGAAACGCGTCGCCAGCAAACAACGGACAAGGGAGGAAAGGCGCCGAGTTCGGCGCCTTTCCCAGGCAACAAGTTTAGTTGGTGAACAGCGGCTTTCCGCTGTTGTCCTTGATCTCCGTCTCCCAGGTCTTCTTGACGCTGGAAACGACGTTGGCCGGCATCGGAATGTAGTCGAGTTCATCGGCCATCTTGTCGCCCTTCTCGTACGCCCAGGCGAAGAACTTCAGGGCGGCGGTGCTGTCGGCGACGTTCTGCGGCTTCTTGTACATCAGTATCCAGGTTGCCGCCGTCATCGGCCACGATTCTGCGCCAGGCTGGTTGGCAAGGATGACGCCATAGCCGGGAACCGAGTCCCACTTGGCATTGGCGGCTGCGGCCTGGAAGTTTGCCGACTTCGCATCGACGGTCTTGCCGTCCTTGTTGATCATCTTGGTGTGCGACAGCTTGTTCTGGTGCGCATAGGCATACTCGACGTAGCCGATGGCGCCCTTGGTCTGGGCCACGTTGTTGGCGACGCCTTCGTTACCCTTGGCGCCGATGCCGACCGGCCATTCGACCGAGGTGTTGTAGCTGACCTTCGACTTCCACTCCGGGCTGATTTCCGACAGGTAGTAGGCGAAGTTGTAGGTCGTCCCGGAGCCGTCCGAGCGACGCACAACAACGATCGGCAGGGCCGGCAGCTTGGCGCTGGGATTGAGCTTCTGAATGGCCGGATCGTTCCAGGACTTGATCTTGCCGAGGAAGATGTTGGCCAGTGTCGGGCCATCGAGCGTGAGTTCGCCCGGCTTAAAGCCCTCGACATTGATGACCGGCACGATGCCGCCCATCACCATCGGGAACTGGACGAGGCCGAACTTGTCGAGTTGTTCGCCCTTGAGCGGCGCGTCGGTCGCACCGAAGGTCACGGTCTTGTTCTGGATCTGCTTGATGCCGCCGCCGGAGCCGATCGACTGGTAGTTGAGGCCGACACCGGTCTCCTTTTTATAGGCGTCGGCCCATTTGGCGTAGACCGGGTACGGGAAGGAGGCGCCCGCACCAGAGATTTCGGCCGCCGCAGCCGGAGCGACTGCGACCGCGGCGAGGAAACCGGCCGTGGTCAGGGTCTGAAGGAATCTCATGCTTTCTCCTGTTAATGAAGGACAAATGCCAGGGGGCGCACGGGCTTTCGCCCGCGGCTTGATCGCGTCCTTGCTAGCTTGGCATTGGCGTTCGAATGAACGACCCGCCGCGGGAACTCAGAAGCCTTTGTTGATCGGATTCCGCGGCCGCAGAAACACCTAGGCGTCTCTTGTCTTCCTTGTATGATCGTTTCGTGACACTAAAATGACACCTTAAGCATTTGATGGCACTCGCAAATTCTCGTCCCGCGCAGGACGTGCGAGCGGCAGATGGGAAATGAAGGTCGCTCCCTGCCCGAGCGCGCTTTCGATGGTCAGCCGGCCGCCGTGGCGATTCAGGATGTGCTTCACCAGCGCTAGCCCGAGACCGGTGCCGCCTTGCGCGCGGCTCTCCGCCACATCAACGCGGTAGAACCGCTCGGTCAGGCGCGGCAGGTGTTCGGGCGCGATCCCCGGGCCATAGTCACGGATGGCGACGCGCGCTTCGCGACGCGCACCAAGCCCTTCGCCGATCGCAACGTCGATATCGACCCGCTTGCCGGAAGAAGCGTATTTGAGCGCGTTCTCCACCAGGTTCTCGAACACTCGCAGCAATTCGTCGCGGTCGCCCTGGACCAGCAGCGGCTTCGCCGGCGCCGTCACCTTGACCTCGACGCCGCGATCTTGGGCGAGCATTTGCAGACCGTCCGCGACCTGCCGGACGATGGCGCCGAGGTCAACCTCCCGGTCCGGCCGCAGATGCGCATTGAGTTCGATCCGCGATAACGAGAGAAGATCGTCGATCAGGCGGGCCATGCGGGTGGCCTGGGCCTGCATGATCTTGAGAAACCGCTCGCGGGCCGCGGTATCGTCGCGCGCCGGGCCCTGCAGCGTGTCGATGAATCCCGAAAGGGTGGCGAGCGGCGTGCGCAGTTCGTGGCTGGCATTGGCGACAAAGTCGGCG